>JAGBZX010000006.1 GCA_017628025.1 Kiritimatiellia bacterium
AAAGGCTGAAAGTGCGGCGGGAGAGTACTTGCCGTTGGATTTGAAACCGAGCGTGGTGCCGAGCGCGTCATTGAAGTACGAAGTGCCCTTCGACGACGCGACGGGGTTGCCACGCGGCCCGCTTGCGGGCCCTACGGGCGCTTCGCTGCGCTCGCGGATTCCCTTCGAAGCGTAGCTTCTTCGGCGCATTTCCGACATGTGGTTCGTTAACAAAGTGCTCGTCGCCGCGCCGGACGAGCGCAAGGCCATCCCAAAGGAACTCTTCGGAATTGCCGCCATAATTCGCTCGGGCGAGCTGTCCGTCTGGATGGTACATGCAAGTGTTCGCCTCAAGCTTCATAATGTTTTCGTTTTCTTCATACGTCAGCTCTGTTTGATGTTTGAATTTTAACAAAAAGAAAAAAATCCATCAAGTTATTTTTGGGTCTGATTAATTCACCAATTCCAAAACAAGATATCCTTTGCGAAAGTAAATGCGACTATGGTACTAGTTCTGGCACAACTGGTTTTGACAGGATTGGCAAGATTCTTATCGCAGCATAAATCTTTTTAATCCTGTCTAAAAATATCCCTATGCTAAAAATGAGAATTATGTGCGGAAAATTCTTAAAGTAAAAAACTTCGCATACAAAAACGAACTTTGCGTAAGTTTAAAACTCAACACCGAAGCTTTAGAAATCTATTGAGAATCATGTACGAAAAAAATCGTTTTCATTTGTAAAAACTTGTGTAACGGAATATAATTTTGATATAATTTCAAGTGATGAAAGTGGATTTTCATATACATAGTTGCCTTTCTCCTTGCGCAAGCCTTGAGATGGCTCCATCTGAAATAGTAGCCAAAGCTATAGCCGCTGGTCTTGAAGGCATTGCTCTAACCGATCACCAGTCAGCTAAAAATTGTCAGGCCATTGCCAAATGCGCGAAAGAGGCTGGCCTAAATTGTCTTTTTGGTCTTGAAGTGCAAACGTCTGAAGAAGTTCATACATTAGCCCTTTTTGATACTGTCGAACAAGCTGAAGAAATGACAGACTATGTATACGCCGCTCTTCCTAAACGCGTTAATGACCCAGAAACATTCGGTGACCAACCTATCGTAACATGGGATAACGATATTGTTGACATGGAATGGCGCATTCTAGCGATGGGTTGCCGTAAATCAATTCCAGAAGCATCTGAAAAAGTTCATTCTCTTGGCGGCATTTATCTAGCAGCTCATATCGACAGACCAAACTTCTCTGTGTTTAATTCATTAGGCGGCATACCAGAAGGAGTGTTTGACGCTGTAGAACTTTCTCGCACATGCGATGAGAAGATTTGGCTTCCTAAAGCTAGCGGCTATGCCGTTATTAGAAGTTCTGATGCCCACAATCTTGGCGATATTGCAAAAGTTTGGACAGAAATCCCTACAGAACATCTCGACATAAAAACTCTCAAAAAAATTTTTGCATCGAAATCAACTATAATATCAAGCAGATTAACGAACTTTTAATCTCTAGTTAAAAAACTAGAGAAAAAAGTTCTTCAGCTGAACGCACCCATCTATCAGGCTTATGAGATTCATTACCATAGCCCCATTTAACACCAATGCTCTCTATCGAATTTTCGCGAGCAGCTTCAAAATCATTTTCTGTATCACCTACCATAACAACTTGTTCAGGCGATATTTTTTCTTTTTGCATTATAAACTTTAATAGTTCGGGTTTCCTCATCTTACCAATCGATGGATCATCCATATACATATCACCGGAATAAACCCCATCAAATAAACTACCCCAGCCAAATTTAGCAACCATTTTCAAAGTGCCAATATAGCGCTTATTTGTCGCTATATATGTCTTTGCTCCAGAAGATCTAAGCTTCCTAATAAAATCAAATACACCAGGATACTCTTGTGTCATCGGGAAGCCATCATTGTCATAATGAAACGAATAGCGTTCTCTAATCTTCAAAACTAACTCTTCTGAATAAATATCAGGATAAAGTATTTTTGTCATTTCATCAATTGACGGACCTGCCCAAAAGAGCGCTTCAAATCTTGCCATATCTAACCCAAGATCTTTTATAGAAGCCTTCCACGCACCGCGGATATCCTCGTCTGTATCTGCTAACGTGCCATCAAGATCAAAAAACCAATACTTTTTCATTTGGACGAACTTTCAAGATCCCTAAGTGCTATCGAAGCTTCAAATTGAGACATCTTTGTCACAATTATAGCCACTGCCTCTCTGCGAGCAGCTTCTGCCATATCATCTGGGACAGGCCTAGAATGACATATAACAACAGCCTCAATCCCAACTAGTGAGCAGACAGCGATTGTATTTAAATGGTTTTGAATTGTGATGAGAACAGACTCGTCACCACAATGCCCCATAATATCAGAAAGCAAATCACCAGTATAGACGCTATTAATAGTAGCATCAGCCTTATCTACTACAAGCTCACCTGATAGGCGAGAAACTAATTCAGTCAATTGCACGTAATACACTCCCTTTTAAATAGTGACCTTCTGGAAATGTAATAGCCGATGGATGATCCATACCTTGACGCGTAGTAGAAATAACTTGAAACGCTCGCCCCGCGTCTACGGCCGCTTCAAAAAGTATCTTATCAAAAAGCTCACGCGTCATTGCTCCAGAGCAAGAAAATGTCGCAAGTATTCCGTTAGGCTTTAATAATTTCATCGCTAAAAGGTTTATATCTTTATAGCCACGCGCCGCTTTCATTAAATGAGCTTTTGAAGAAGCAAACTTTGGCGGATCTAGAATGATCATATCAAACTTTACCCCTTCGTCGCGGCATTTACGCAAATACTCAAAAACATCGCTCTTGATGTATTGCATATCCGTCATACACATATGAACGAGGTGTTCATTCTTCTTGGCGATATCAAGTGCTTCTTGAGAAATATCAACTTGAATAACTTTCGTAGCGCCTGCTGCACGAGCAAAAAGCCCAAACCCTCCAGTATAGGAAAAACAATTTAGGACATCTGCGCCATTTGCTAGAGCTCCAACGGCTGCTCTAGCATCGCGCTGGTCTAGATAAAAACCTGTCTTGTGGCCATTTCTTACATCAACGAGAAATTTACAAACACCTTCTGTTATCTCGATAAATTCTGGCGGCTCTTCACCAACAATGTTGGTAAATGGATTCTCCCCGCACTTTAGGCCCTCTTTTAGTCTATCCTTTACATCCGTTCGTTCGGAGACACCGCGGCAAAATGGCGCAAACATCATTAACGCCTCTGCAATCTGCTTCTTATTAGCCTCGGCACCTGCGGAAGTAAATTGGCAAACAACAAAGCCAGCGTAGTAATCAGCCACAACACCAGGCAACATATCCGCCTCGGCATTAATAAGACGCACTGCGTTAGTGTATGCGTTGCCAAAGAAATCTGCTCTACGACCGACAGACGCTCCAACAAGCATTGCTATATCAGGCTCTTTTGCTTCTGCTCCAAAACCAACCATGCGAACTCTAAGCTGGCTATCAGGCGAATACCAACCAACGCCAAGCTTCTCACCCGTGAACGAAAATACTTCAACGGTTTCTCCGGCTTGTGCATCACAGGACTCAACTCCGCCTGAAAACACCCACGGATGCAAATTCTTAACGCTACGCTCTCTGCCTTTTTTAAGGATTAGTTTCTTCATTTTAAAACCTCTTTTTATACTATTAGCATACAATCGCCGTAACTGAAAAATCTATAATTACCTCTTACCGCCAAAGCATACGCGCAAAGCATGCGCTGACGCCCGGCTAACGCAGAAACCATCATTAAAAGTGTAGATTGTGGAAGATGAAAATTAGTTAGCATGCAATCGCAAACTTTAAAATCATATGGCGGATAGATAAAAATATCGCTAGCCCCAGCACCTGCCACAACCTTGCCACCATTAGCCGCGGCAACCGTTTCAAGCGTTCGCACAGTGGTAGAGCCAACACAAAAAACGCGCCCTCCTCGAGATTTGCACTCATTGATAGCATCTGCAGCTTCTGGCGTGACCTCAAACGCCTCGAAGTCCATTTTATGATCTTCAATCTCGTCTGCCTTTACTGGTCTAAAAGTTCCAGGCCCGACATGAAGAGTAATCGACACCTTACGCACACCTTTTTTTTCAAGATTAGCAAAAATCTCTTCTGTAAAGTGAAGTCCAGCAGTAGGCGCTGCAACAGAGCCAGTATTGCGAGCATAAATTGTCTGATAACGAAGGCGATCCTCGCGCTCTTCTTCTATTGTTCCTTCGCGATGAACATAGGGTGGCACAGGAGTGCGGCCAAATTCATCTAAAAGCTCCATTAAATCTCGCTCACACTTAAACTCACAAAGCCACGCTCCAATCCCTTCTAGCGGGCGAACTAAAGTCGCCAAAAGCTCACCATTTGGGCCAAATTGCGCCACCTGCCCTTCGCGGCACTTTCGCCCAGAGCCAACGATGCAATTCCAACCGCCTGCTGGATTTGGAGAAACTAAAAGTATCTCCACTGCTCCAGATGTATCTGGCCAGCAACCTATCAATCTAGCGGGAAAAACCTTTGTATCATTAACGACAAGTAAGTCATTAGCTGTTATATAATCAACTATATCAGCAATATGCTTATGCTCGATGATGCCACCGTCACGGTGTAATACCATCATCTTCTCGGTACCGCGTTCTTCAACTGGGTGTTGAGCAATAAGACGTTGTGGTAATGGATAATAGAAAAGTGACGTTTTCATTGGTTGTATAGTATATCAAATAACAAGGCTCTAAACCATATGACTAAAGATTCCTAAGCCCTTTGCCAGAAAGGTAAACGATAAGTTCTGCTACATAATCAGACTGCAACATAGTCGCGCCTTTCTCTAGCCACCAACCCCAATTACCATCTGGCTCAAGAAGAGCAGATTTGTCACTATGCTTTGCAGAAATGGAATCCCAAAGTGTATTAACCCATATGCGCGGCTGATTGGGAGCTTCTTTAAGCATTTTTATGACCTCAGGAACTAATGATGGATCATTAAAACAAACCTCATACATTGAATTCTTACGAGGTTCTTCTGCAATAAATGACTTTAAGAACTTTATCTGATTATCTTTATTTTTTATTGTAAACGATACTATTGGCATATAAAGGAGTTCTCCAGAAACGACACTTTCCCAATACTTGCCAAACTGCTCCTTAGTCTTATCTAAAGAACTAGAAGACTTAACGAGAACCTCTTTCATCGCACCAACCGAAGAGACAACATCAAGAATTTCTCGAGGATGTTTCGTAAACTTATCGATATTTACAAGTATTTTGCCACGAGTAATATCTAAGGCTTCTTCAAGCGTAAGCAAACTATATTCTGTAGGTCTACCTTTTTGATCTTTTAGTTTAAGTTTTTTAAGCTCTTCTAGTGTAAAATCAGAAACATTCCCCTTACCAGTCGTAGTCCGATTAAGCGTTGCATCGTGATTAAGAACAAACCTACCGTCCTTTGTTCTTTGAACATCTAATTCTACAATATCGGCTCCTAGTCTAATGGCAGATAGGATAGCTCCTTTAGAATTTTCTGGGAAATTGCGCCAATCCCCGCGGTGCATAGCAACAAATACATAAGTACGATCATTTGACGAAATTTTATTTCGTATGGCATCGGTTTTTGACTCTGCTCTAGCACTGGTAAGTATCAAAAGAATAACTACATGAAAGAAAATCTTCAAAAACATTTTCAAATCCTTTCTACCATTAAAAAAGGTTCTCAACACAACAATCATCTCTCCCAATGACGTGTTTCTTGAGGCAAAATATAAACATCATCCGAGGGATTTAGTGAAAAACTCTTTTGCGGGACGATTTTGGAAAGATGCGACAAAAACTCCATCGACGGATTTACTTTACAGAAATCTCCTAAAGAGACATCTACTGTATGCCCATCTAAATAATTTATCGACAAAACGACATCTAACCTGCCAGGATACTTTTGCGCTAACGATTTGATCTGTAAAATGCGCTCTGCTAAAGATTGATCTTCATATTGTAGGCGTATTTTAATTCGCTTACTAAGTTTCAGGACAGCATCTTCAAAAAGATGGGCTTCTTTTACCGTTATTGAGTAATCGCCTATCATGGGATTTTGTTTTGTGATTTTGTCCTCATCGGAATAATCAATACGGCGAGAAATCTCAGCAGAAACCATAACTAGCCTATCTACATTTCCTTCTAGATTTTCGCACTTTTCCCATGCCTTTGCAAAGCACATCATTTCTTTTGTTTCTGTATCATCATCGATAGTAAGAATAGCCCATTTTTTAGGAGGCTTATCATTCTTTGGTCGCGTCAGCCTAACATTACACTGCGTTAACATACCTACGATGCGTACATCAAAGTGCTTAAGTGCCCTTTTGTCTGTGACATTTGGATTGCGATTTTTCTTCCACTCGTCCACTTTGAATGCAGCGTCAGAAAGTCTTTCATCTAAACGATCTGGGTATTTAAGCTCGCGAAGTTTAAAAGTAGATACTTCATTAACAGAATTAATTACTGGCTCCAACGGGGAAGCTGTTACATAAACTCCTAATAAATCTCGCTCGTTTTTCAAATCTTCTGTTGGCGAAAAAGACGGAACCTGAAAAAGTTCTTCATCGGTAAATTTCTCTTCACCGCCAGCCATAGTGCCGAAGAAATCTAATTGCGAGCTAGCCTTCTCTTTTGAGCGTTGCTGCATCTTTTTAACAGCAAATTCGACATTAGAGAAATAAAGAGCTCTATTATTACCAAATGCTGAAAACGCACCTGCTCTAGAGAGATTTTCTAAAACGCGCTTATTAACTGCTGCTGTTCCAGAAAGGCGCATACAAAAATCCAAAAATCCCTTATATGGGCCATTTACCTTACGCTCCTCAACGATAGCCTTTGCCGCAAGTTCTCCAACGCCCTTTATACCTCCTAATCCATATCGAATACCTTTTGCATCCGATGTCGGCACAAATCGGGAATCTGACTCGTTTACATCAGGAAGCTTAAGCTCTAGCCCCATATCTTGCGCCTCAGCAACGAAGCCTGGTAGCTTATCAAAATTACCAATTTCTGACGATATCTGCGCACACATAAATTCTGCTGGATAATGTGCCTTTAGATATCCTGTTTGGTAAGCCACCCATGCATAGCAAACTGAATGAGACTTATTAAAAGCGTAGGATGCAAAAGCCTCCCAGTCTTTCCAAATTTTATCTATTAACTCTCGAGCTTTTCGCTCATCTTTCCATTCATTAATCCTAAATTTCTCATTTTCAAGACACCCCTTAATAAACTGCTCTTTAAGCGCAGCCATAACATCAAGGAGTTTCTTACCCATTGCCTTACGCAATTTATCAGAATCGCCGCGCGAAAAATTCGCTAAATCGCGCGACAATAACATGACCTGTTCCTGATAAACGGTAATGCCATAAGTATCTTTTAGGCGGCAAGCCATCTCTGGATGATCATAATAGATATCCTCAACACCTTGCTTTCGCCTAATAAACGACGGAATGTAGGCCATAGGACCAGGGCGATACAAGGCATTCATTGCAACAAGGTCAGTAAGCTTCTCTGGCTTTAATTGCTTGAGATACTCCTTCATCCCATCTGATTCAAACTGGAATAGACCAGTAGTTTCTCCCCTGCCAAAAAGCTCATATGTCTCTTTGTCATCGTCTGGAATTTTATCTACATCAAGAAGCCCATCTGAGGAACGTAAAAACTCTGGAACACGCGGATTATTAGAACCTAAAATAGCAACGCATTCTTTCTCAACTGTCAATGTCTTTAAGCCAAGAAAGTCCATCTTCAAAAGCCCTACAGGCTCTACAAAATGGCCATCATATTGCGTAGTTAGTAGCTCTTCACCCTCCGTGGGCATAACAGGCAATGTCTCAATAAGAGGATCTCGAGAAATAATTACGCCGCAGGCATGAACACCTGGCTGACGCATACCACCTTCTAGCCTGCGGGCTCTTGCCATAAGAGACTTTACAACGGGGTCTTTGGAATTAAACGCTTCTTCTAACCCAGGTGAATAATCTTTATTTGGCTCTCCTTTTTTATCGAGTTTGGAAGTTGCAGACTTAAACGACACCTTCGGCGAGTCAGGCACAAGCTGAGCTAACTTATTCGTGTCTGCAAGCGGATAGCCCATAGCTCTACCAACGTCTTTAATAACGCTTTTTGCAGCCATCTGCCCGAATGTGACGATATGGGCGACATGATCTTGACCATACTTTTTAGTAACATAATCAAGAACCTTTGCTCTGCCATCAACGTCAAAGTCAACGTCAATATCAGGCATTGAAATACGATCAGGATTTAAGAATCGTTCAAAAAGCAGATCGTACTTCAATGGGTCAACATTTGTAATGCCTAGAGCATATGCAACTGCCGCGCCTGCCGCCGAACCACGACCTGGACCGACCCATACTCCCATAGACCTAGCCGCCTGAATATAATCATTTACGATCAAAAAGTAGCCAGGAAAGCCCATCTGCTTAATAATATCAAGCTCAAAGTCTAGGCGTTCCTTTGTGCTTTCAGGAATATCCTCTCCCCAACGTTTCTTTGCACCTTTATAAACAAGATCAGCCAGATAGTCAGACTCAAATTTAATTCTAAGAACTTTATCTAGTCCTTTAAAGCGATCAAAATTCTTAAACTCCGCTCTTAGAGCGTCTTCTGTAAAACGCGCTTTATATTCTTCTTCTGTGCCAAAGCTCGCTGGTATCGGAAACTTCGGCATAATAGGATCGGCATTTAAGTCATACTCTTCAACTTTTGCCGCGACTTCAGCTGTTGCACTTATAACTTCTTGATTATCGCTGAAAAGCGCACGCATTTCTTCTTCTGTCTTGAAATATTCTTGACCAGTATAAATCATGCGCTTGGGGTCATCAAGTTTTGTCTGAGTAGAAAGCGCTAAAAGAACGTCATGCGAATCATCATCTTCTTTATTTAAAAAATGAACGTCATTTGTAGCAACAACTCGAATACCTAGTTCTTTGCCTAATTCAAAAACTTTTGCCGCTACTTTTTTCTGTCGCTGATACAGCTTGTGCATATCTAAGACAGCCTCTTGGCTTATTCGCTCAATTACAGTACCGTCATTAGAACGAACCTCAGAAGGCACCTTCTCTGTCTTATGTAGCATCACCTCTAGTGAGTAATCATCACCAAAAAGGTTTTTATACCAAAGCGCTATTTCTTTTGCTTTATTAAAATCATGCCCACCATCTTCAACATCATCATCTAAGAAATACTGTACTTCACCTGCAATACATGCCGAACTACACATTAATCCTTCATGATAGCGCTCAAGAAGAGTGTGGTCAATTCGCGGATAATAATACCTACCGTTTACATGAGCTTCGGAGATTAGTTTAACTAAATTCCGATAGCCAGTTAAATTTTTAGCGTGCAAGCAAAGGTGATATCTCTTCTCCTTTAGACCAGGATGTGCTCTAAAATATTCGTGCCTTTCGCGATAATCATGATCAACGACATATGCCTCTACGCCTAAAATTGGTTTGATTTTTTGCTTGCGACATTCATCATAAAAAGCCTTTAACGCAAAAAGATTACCGTGATCCGTAACCGCTAGCGCACTCATTCCTAACTCTTTGGCTTTAGCAACTAGCGGCTTAATTTGACATTGCCCGTCTAGAAGCGAGAATGTTGAATGCAAATGAAGATGTACAAACTCTCCCATGACGGCATTATCCAAGCGAGGAGGAAACCTTAAAGACCGCCATCAAAATAGCAATTGCAACAAACCCAACTACGCCAGCAATAAGTACTATTAGAATAGGTTCTAGCGCATTAGTAAATACAGCAATATTTCTATCCATATCCTTCTGGTATCTCATACCAATATGTTCTAGCGAAGAAACCATATCGCCTGCTTGTTCTCCAACTGTAAGCATATCAGTCATCATCTTCGGGAAAACACCGGAAGAAGCAAGAGGGCCAGAAATAGAAGTACCATCTGTTACGCGTTCGCGAGCAGTTTTAAGAGCTTTTGCGATAACGGCATTGCCACAAGTTTCTTGGCAAATTTTAAGAGCGCCTAAGACATTGACACCATTAGCAAGCAGTGTCTTAAGCGTATAAGCTAATGATGAATAAGCACCTGCTGCAACAATGCCCTTTATAAGCGGCATTTTTAGCTTCCAGCCATCTATTTTCATCATGCCAATTTCAGTTGTTTTCCACTTTTTAAACCACAATGCGAAAAGAACAGCACCTATAGCTAGCGTCCAGCCATAGTTAATAAGAAACTCCGACATCGCAATTAGAATGCGAGTAGGAAGCGGCAAGGACGCACCCATTGATTCGAAAACTTTTTTAAACTGGGGTATAATCCAAACTAAAGCGCCAATAACAGCTAGCACACCAAAAGATAGAACTATTATAGGATATGACATGGCGCTTTTTATTTTACCACGCATATTGTCATAGCGCTCAAAATGATCTACCAAACGACGCAAAACTTCAATCATCGCGCCAGATGCTTCGCCTGCCCTAATCATATTAATGTAGAGTGGCTCAAATGTCTTCGGGTGACAAGCAAGAGCATCTGAAAAATTCTCACCTGCAACAATGCGATCACAGAGATCCTGGCATATTTCTCGCTGAGGAGAGCCTTCCTCTCCTTGATTAGAAAGAGCTCTTAGAGCTGCGCCAAGTTTCATACCAGCTTCAAGAAGGTCTGCTAATTCGCTAGTTAAAAGTAAAACTTCAAGATTATTTAAATCAGTGCGCTTGCGGCCAAGTTCAAGTTGCCAAATAGACTTATTTGACTTGTTTTGGTTCGTCTCTAAGACTTTTTTACTTTGAGCCTTATTTACCACGCTGGAAGTGCGTGCATTAGACAATCTTGAACTCTTGGCATACCCCATAGATTAGCGCATCTGCCCCTCTATTATTTTAACAACTTGAGCCAACGCTCGCGCTCTATGAGAAATAGCATTTTTCTCATCCTCAGAAAGCTCTGCAAATGTGCGCTCATGCCCATCAGGAACAAAAAGCGGATCATAACCAAAACCGCCATTACCAGCAGGTTGCGAAAGTATAACGCCATGACAACGCCCTTCAACAGTATGTATCGCTCCTGTTGGCTCAATAAGCGCCATAGCACAAACGAAACTAGCGCGTCGATCTTCTACCTTTGACATATTCTCAAGTAGAAGCTTATTATTCGCAGGTGTATCACCATCTTTACCAGCATAACGGGCACTTCTAACACCCGGCTCACCGTTAAGAGCTACAACTTGAAGCCCCGAATCATCTGCAAGTATCCAATCCCCTTTGTATTTAGCGGCAAGCGCTTCTGCCTTGAGAAGCGCATTGCCAACAAAAGTAGCGGCAGTTTCTTCTGCCGCTGAATCTTCTGGCAAAATTTCAAATTGCGGGAGAATTTTTTTTATCTCCCGCACTTTGCCAGCGTTATGAGTAGCTAATCTTAGCCTCATTTTACAACTCTTACCCTAATGACTGCTTCAGAACTTGCTAACGCCTCAATAAGCTCAGGCGTAGTAGGCGAATCAATATCAATAAGTGTATAAGCGACATCCCCGCGGCTCTTATTTGCGATTGCATCGATATTTACCTTCGCATTACCAAGAATGGAGGTAAATGTACCTATCATATTAGCTTCGTTTCTGTGACAAATCGCAATACGACCAGCCTTGGTAGGAAGCCCAAGCGAGCATGCAGGATAGTTAACAGAGTTTACAATATTGCCATTTTCAAGGAAGTCACGCATTTGCTTGACTGCCATAATAGCGCAGTTGTCTTCTGCCTCAGCAGTAGAAGCACCAAGGTGAGGAATTACAAGACACCCCTTCTTGCCTGCAGTAGTTGAATTTGGGAAATCGGTCACGTACTTGCGAACCTTGCCGCTTTCAAGCGCTACGAGCATATCCTTTTCATTAACAAGAGCATCACGAGCTGCATTGATAATAATTACGCCGCGCTTCATCATAGCAATGGCATCGGCATTAATCATACCTTTTGTTGACTCTAGCGCTGGCACATGAACAGTAATAAAATCGCAAGCGCTATAAATAGCCTCGACATTTTTGCAATGCTTTACAGATTGCTCAAGATTCCAAGCTGCGTCAACAGAAAGATATGGATCATAACCATAAACCTCCATGCCAAGTTGAACGGCGGCATTTGCAACCTTTTGACCAATCGCGCCAAGGCCAATAACACCAAGTTTCTTGCCTTGAATTTCTGTGCCTGCGAAAGCTTTCTTTGCTTTTTCAGCAGTCTTATTAATCGCTGGGTCATTAACATTCTCCTTAACCCAATCGATACCACCAACTATATCACGGCTAGCTAAAAGCATCGCAGCGATAACAAGCTCTTTTACGCCATTGGCATTAGCACCAGGGGTATTAAAAACGACGATACCCTTATTTGCGTAATCGGCATGAGGAATATTATTAACACCTGCGCCAGCGCGAGCGACAGCAAGAAGTTCTTCGCCAACTTCCATATCGTCCATTTTCGCGCTACGTACAAACGCAGCCTTCGCTTCTGTTAGTTTTTCTGTGCGAACATAATTGTCGCCAAGATTATTTAAACCGCAGTCCGCAATAGGATTGAGGCATGTATATGTGTATTTCATAGTTTCTTCCTTAGAGTTTATCGTGGAATTTAGTCGTCACGCATGAAGACCAACGCATAGTATATCATATTTCGCTCATTCAAACTTAACATTCTTCGTTGGAGCATGAACTTCATATGACTTATTTGTTGAATTCCAACTTTCTATACCGATAAATGTTGAGTCGCAAATTGGACCATTTACGAAAACTGCCGTTCCGCCAGCGGATTTGACATTTTTTACATGTATATTATGCATTTCTCCCATCGCACATGGGCGAGTGCGGCTATAATGAGCATCTCCTATTCGCAGAACAGATTTTGACTTGTTTTTATTCCCTTTTGCAGTTTCTTCGATATTTTCAATTGTTATATGGTGAATTTTAATGCCATCTGCACATAAAAGCCTTACGATATTATGTCCTCCAGAGCATTTTGTATTAATATTTCTAATTGTCACATTGTAAATGTCATCTGCCTCACCTAAATAGGAGTTTCCCCCAACTTGCATACCTAATGGTTTTTGTACGCTAGGCGCATCACGGAGCGCCGTTAACGCCACTGTATCATCGCCAGTTTGACCTAATATATTCTCAATTAATATATCATGACATCCCTTTCGCAAATCAATGCCATCTTGATTAAGCATTAGATTACTTGAATTAAACACTATATCATGTAGATAGCCCTTTGCACAACGTTCTTGAGAAATTGCCCATGATTGGGTCTCTTCGACAGAAAAACCGCCAATTTCATAATCAACTACATCACACAGTAAAATTCCAATTGAGCGCCAACCATTTGCGTCACCTGATCTTCTTGGCAGATAGTGGTTGCGCTTGCCACCACTTAAAATAGCGCCATTACGACCAATAATACGTATATTTCTATTTGTCACTAATCCACCTTGTGTTGCTCCTACATTTCTAATAAGATTATCTTGAACTCTATCTGCAAGTTCAACGCGACAACCATCAAAAATTAACGTAAAATCATCTGGCACTACAATAGCTCTAGATAGTCTCCATACGCCATCGCTAGAAAGAGTATTTTTGCTTAATGTCAAAATCCTAGTTCCGTCATCACAAGAAGCCTTTATTCGCTTGTCAATTTCATCAGAATAAACAGAAGATGATTTTTTAAGTTGGACATCTGCAAAATCCATAAATTTTTCCCAATCGCAAGGCTCTAGTCTATCTTTTTCTTGAACATGATACCCAACACGCTCAGGCAACTTGTATGCCTTATAAATATCTGTAGCGGCATCAAGAGCAAGTTTCTCGTTTGGAGTAGAACTAGCTACATAAACTAAACGAGGAGCAATTAATCTTAATAAGTCACCTGCATTTTCTTTTAATTTAACATCATTAGAAAGAAACGATCCGCTCGCTACAGCCATCGCAAAGCGCTCATCTTTTGCTGCTATACAAAGCGCAAGTTTACTTGCTTGATTGTGACCAACTAAAGCAACACGAGTAGCATCTAATTCAGAGCGAGTTTTTATCCAGTCCATTATACGAGAATTACGATACATTAAGCTTTCAAAAACTTCACTTGAAAAAGAATGATTGTTTAGTTTTATAAAAGCGTAACCTCGCGAAGTTATCATATTTGTGGGCTGACTATCCCTGCCAGTGTAATCTAAGAGAACCATCACTGGAACTTTATTTTTATCACTTGATTCTTTAGGCACAAAGAACGCTTCAATTAAAGGCTCTTCTTCATTTAATACCGCAGTATAAAAGAATTTTTCGTGTATACTTTTAAATGCCTTATCGCGCTCAAGTATCTCCCATTTTTTAACAAATGGCGAAACTCCCCACCAAATCCTAGGTCTTGAACTTGGCCCGTCACCTGCTCTGACTCTAGCAGTGCAAGAGGGAGATACTTCAAAATCGATTGCAGAACAACTAAAACCAACAACTATACAAGCAATAAAAAATACATTAATTTTCATTTTTTGCTCCTTTTATCAAACTGCTAAATTCTTTAATCAACATCTTTACCCTCTGGGCGTCACTAGCATCGACAAATCCCTTGATAAATATTACGCCTTTTTCATTTTCCCATGCAGGCGCACCATCAGTAGTAATTGCTAGCTTGCCATAAGCACGCGCTTCAGCGATTGCCAAGCCAAAATTTTCTGTTAATGTCGGCAAACATACTACATCACACCAATTAAAAAGGAAATCTTTTTCCTCGCCTTTTGCATTTGTAGCTATTCTTAATTCTATATCAGAAGTTTTAGCTAACTCTTTAATAGCACTTTCTAATAGATGAACACCCTTTAATGGATGGCGCCTACCTATATACAAAACTTTTAGTTTCTTCTCTTGCAATAAAGAAGCTGCGCCCTCTCTTACCTTGAAAAACTTCTTTAAATCTAACATTTCAACTTTAGCCTTTGGTTCATACTCATGAACCCAATTTCTTTCCGCATCACAAGTAACAATAACTTTTGCAGCGCGGCGTAAGAGAAATCTCTCTAGAGGTTTAACTAAATGTTTTTTTATTTTACCCTTCTTTTTAATCGCAACTCTGCTATATGAGCCGTGAGAAACTCTTATAAAACTTTTACCTTTGAAAATAAGTTTAAACGCTTTAATCCAAAGTTTTACATTCCACGCCCCATGAAGTATAAAAAAGCCCTTATACAAACCTTCCTTTTCTATTATGTCTGCCACTACAGACATACCATTAGCAACTTCGCCATAGCCTGGGCAGAAAAATCGCTTATTCATGACGGCATCCTTTTAACTTTGGGCCACGCAGTCAAAAGACGGGCTATATTTTCTAACATTGTCATATCTTCAACTGCCATATTTCTAAAGCAACCTTCTTGATCTTTATTTAAAAGCCCTGACTTCAACGCATACGGCACAAGCCCTATCTTTTGTATTAACTCATCTAGTTTGTTGCTATTATGCCCGAAGGGATAAGAAAATTTAGTAGGTCTTTTACCAGTCCACTCTTCTATTTTACTTTGTGCTAATTCTATCTCCTCTAGCACCTCATCTATCGGTCGACTTGTACAACTTATATGACTATAGGTATGATTTCCAAAATCAATTAGTGGATGATTTGAAAGCTTAATAATATCATCTATTGCAAGAAGTCCACCCTTAGGAGTATCTTTTCCTTCTAAATACTTATAGCGCTCTTTAGCACTAAGTTTCATAAGTTCTTTAAACTCTGACCTTGTCAAAGAATTACTTGCGTATTCTGCCCAATTATAAGAACGCTCAATTTCTCCTGGCGAAATAAACAAAACAGCTTTTTTATTGTGTTTTTCCAATACTTTTATACAGTCCTTAATTGGCGCTCTACCGTCATCAAATGTTACCTGAACATTCTCTAGCCCTACTAATTTATCAAGCCTTGTTAAAATCCCATCTAAAAACTCTGGCGTTGGCGAATGGAAAAGCACAGGAACTATCAACTCATTTTTCCTACATCTTTTAACAATTTGTCGCCTCTTTAATGACACCATATAAAAAAGCGCAGTTAAAAAACCGATCTGTCGCCTAAAAATCACTTTATTGACCTCGAAGAGTTCTCTAAATATTTTCTTATTAGTTCAATAAGAAATTTATTTCTATCAGTTTCAACGATAGAAGCACGAGCAATTTTATAATCAGCAAATATCAAATCTAAAACGCGTTGCTCTACTCCTTTCCCTGCTACGCGGCAACTAAAACACATCTCTTGAATTGTATTAGCATTAAGTGAAATAAAGCCAACAGTTCCATAATCGCCATACTTGTCTTTTGCTGTGACTATAAAGGGTTTAGATTTGCTTATAAGTTCATCGAAACTGTCTAAAGAATAGCGTCGTGAAGAAATGTTAAGTAAATTCGTTCTATTTAACAACTCAAAAGCTCGGTCTCGATATTGGCAAGAATATTCTAATAAATTAACTTCTAAATGACTCTCTTCGATAAACGCACCTAAATCGCCAGCAAAATCTTGTTCTAAAACTTTTTTACGATGCATTTCATTTCTATACGAAATACGTCTTTGTGAGCCTTCAGCAGAAGCCTTAGCCGGCAAAAGAGACCTAATTAATGAGATTTCATTTTCGCTAAATGTTCTAACCCCTGGCGCATTAAGTTCAACTTCCTTCCTTTGCTCCAGCCTATCGTCAATAAAAGCAATTTGATCAAATGGAATATTAAGATTTGACGATATTCGCTTAATGGATTTACTTTTTGACTCCCACGATATTTCAGGAAATACAAAATACTGTTCTATATCAAATGCCTTTAAAACCTCTATGGTAGTAGCATAATCATTTTTACTTGCAATAGAATTAACTACTCCTAAGGAATCAAGTTCTTTTAAAAATGATAAACTTTTGTTTTTTAATTTACACTTATCACTACCGTCTTCTGACAATATCCCTTCCCACATTGTCCCATCTAAATCCCAAACTAAACATTTAATTAACTTAGGCTTATCTGCGTAAACAATATTCTCATAAAAATTAATTTCACTTGTTGGCTCTCCATTTGCTGAAAAAATACTAAATAGCGCTCCGTCTGGAACACACGCTGGAGAGAACGAGAAGCGCATTTCTGTATTAGCCTTTAAATTCATAGGCGCAAAAAAAAGCTCCTTTCCACCTGGAGAAGTTATCTTTACTCTTAATTGCTCATCATTGCGACTTTTTAGTCTAATTTGCCAACTATGAAACGAAGCTTTTGAACCTAAATATGAAAATAGACGCCACCTTATCGCTCTATGCTTAAACCCAATAAATGACCAAAGAGGAGTTAAAATACGATTTATAAATGTAGCTAACTTTGATAAGTTTTTTGAAATTCCTCGCGAACGCCAAACAAGTTCCATCTTCCCCCAACGACGAAAAGCTACCTTACACTGACCTGTGGATGTTTCAACGAACGACTCTAATCTTTTACACCTACCATGCCAAGCACACTCAAACATGGGACATTCGTCGTAACATTTAGGCATGGCACACTCTGTGCAATGCTCTTCCCAAAACGACGCTGCGATTTTCATTTTGCCCCCTTTATGAACGACTTCACTTTGAGAGCGGAATCAATGACCCACCTAAGCCCATGCCAACTCATCCATTGCATAAATTTTCTTAATGGGGAAGCCCAACTCATCTCATAATGATGCACTGCTACTGTATCTGAGGTTAAATGAAGCTTTCCTTTTAAATCTATTGGGCTTAAAATCTCAGGAGGAAGAATTTTTACATCATAGGCAACTTTCTCGAGCTTTTCATTAATCCATGGCATCATTTCCATAGATGGGTCAAACTTTAGTTTCGAATATTCTTCTAACATAAACCTAGCTACGTTACTACCTCTTTTTAGTCGTATTCCACAGCCAGGATTAAGCCACGAGCCTAGTTTCGTCCACTCTGAAGCAATCCACTCATCATGAGGAAGCTTATTGATATCATTAACAAGCTCAACATCGAAATCAAAATATGTCCCGCCTTCTTCATAGAGTGCCTTCATTCGAACCCAATCGCTAAGCATCGCCCATTTTTTTCCGGCAAAAGCGCCTCTCACAAATGGCGGCAGTTCATTTAAGGAAGAGTTACAAAGCTCCTCTATCTCTTTATCCCATCTTTTAATTTTAAAATTGGGTGCGTATTTTTCCCAACTTTTTAAACACTTTTGCGCCATTGGAGAGAGTTCTCCACCAAACCAACAACAATGTATTACTAGAGGCTTCAATAACTCTAAATTGTCTGTTGAATTTTGGCTCATACGCTCTTATGAAGCCATATACCCACCATCAACAGGTATATCTGCACCAGTAACAAATGACGAGTCTGAGGAAATAAGAAAACGCACAACCTTCGCAACATCCTCTGGCTGACCAAACCCTAGAACTTGGCGTTTTTCTAATTCTGCGATTTGTTCTTTTGTCTTAAACGCCGTTAGATTATCAAGCATGGGAGTATGAATATTAGAGGGGCTAATCGCATTAACTCGAACTCCCCGCGGAGCCAACTCTAGAGCCATCGATCTAATGAGCGAAGAAATCGCTCCTTTACTAGCGCAGTATGCCGCTCCTCCTACCCAACCACGCATTGCAGAGACAGATGAAATCGCGACAGCAGAGAAAGGAGCTTTTAATGATTTCTTCAAAATCAACAAACGGATAAATTCTTGAAACGCATAGCAATTAACGCGCATCATCGAATCAATAAATTCTGAATCGGTATGAGATATGGGGCAAGCCCGACAAACACCAGCAGCATGAACAAGACCATCAACTTCACCTCTTTCGAGAGCCTTATTAACCAACTCTTCTATAGCTAAATTATCTCTCAAATCGGAAAGAATAACTTCAGAATTTGGCGTTAACTTCGAGGTTTTGTTTAATTCATCTAAATTGCGTCCAACAAGCACTACATCATAACCGCTAGAACCTAGTAGTATGGCCGAAGCTCTACCTATACCAGATGAAGCTCCTGTAACTAATATCCTTTTGCGTTGTGACATAATATTCCTTTACGAATTACGCCAATTACCAGAAGATGATTGCGCCGACTCATCTTCATTTGTAGCAATCGTGGGCTTAAATGTTTTACAACCAATCTCAGATAGCACTGATGAAAGTTTAGCAAATTGCTCTTCATCTTCATAAAGCCCAACTATCGCCCCACCTGAGCCAGCGAATTTCGCGCTTGCCCCAACACTTCTAGCGCGAGAGACCATAGCTTTATTTTCTTCGCTAATATTAAAAACTTTAGTCCTTAAATCGAAATTTAAATTAATAAGCTCATTAAGAGTCTTATAATCGCCCTGTAACAACGCGTCTCTACCATTTTGCGCGACATCTGCTAAAGAAGACATAACGCTTTTAACTTCGGCATTATCAGCCAAAAAGAGGTTTCTAACAGCTTTATGTGCTTTGCCGCTTTCTTCAGCTCTATTTGGATCAAACGATAAATACAAATTAGGTACAGAAGCATCTAATTTTTCATATCTACCGTAGCCATTAAGCTCAAGATACGAACGCTCAAAATCCATAAAGATTAACCCATTATACATTTGAACTACTCTATCTTGAAGCCCACAGGCAATACCTAACTCGTCACGCTCTGCTCTTAAACAAATTGTTGGCGTCTCTTCTAATGGGATCTCAATATCGTAAAAGCGCATAAGCGCCTTTAACATCGCAGAACAGATTGCACTTGAGCCAGACAAACCAACTAAGCGTGGAATGTTAATTTTATATTCTGCAGTAAAATTAATTTTTGGTAATTCTATAGAATGCTCAAAGCAATATTCAAAAAAAAGCTTAGCAACAGCCTTTAACATTCTCACGCCACCATAATAACCATACAGTCGTAAGTTTCTAACCAAATCTGCCGCATTATCAAACGACGCATCATCCACTTCACCAGGTACAAAACGCAGTCGTGAGCTTTCTGTTAATTGTAATTCTACACAATACTCACGAAATGTAAAACTAAGAGTTTTGCCATAGTAACCATCACTAGGATTACCTAATAACCCTGCTCGTGCAAAACTTTTAGTAAAAACACTTTTCATTTTTTAACCTCTAAAAATTGTAAGAGCTTGATAATAACCATCAGGATTGCCTATATCACAGCGCTTACCATCATAAACAAACCCTTTTACTTCGCCAAACTTCGCATCTCGCGCAGCCCTTGCTATCGCATCTGTCAATTGAATTTCACCATTTTTTCCAGGCGCTTGGTTAGCCAGAAGCTCAAATATCTCACGCTTTAAAAGATATCTGCCAGCAACTGCTAGATTACTTGGCGCTAATTCAGGAGATGGCTTTTCAATCATATCTCTAATAGTTACCACAGAACTATTAGTATCATGGTCATCACACTTTACAATCCCATAACGGCTAGTTTTTTCTAATGGCACGCGTTCTAAGCCAATAACGGAAGCAAAGTTATTTTCTTTAGAAATTTTTACCATCTCCGATGCTGCCGAACATCCATGCACTAACGCATCACCTAGTAACACTAACACATCATCATCTGTACGCGCCTGAAGAACAGCATGTCCTAAACCTAATTGCTCTTCTTGATATACAAAATCGATATCACTAGAAGAAGTAAAATAATCGCGAATCATTTCTTTTTGATGAGAGATTACGATTGTTATCCCATCAACACCAGCTAAGCGAGCTTCTTCGACAATTAGCTCAAGTGCTGGTTTTGAACCGATAGGAAGCATCTCCTTAGGAATAATTTTAGAAACGGGAGCAAAACGCGTCCCTAAACCTGCTGCTGTGATAATGGCTTTCATTTACGTTTATTATACCACTTTTTCTTGCGTTTTTCACGCTTTTTATCTTCGGTGTGAACTTTCTTTACTTGAATAGTCTCTACTTCAGCAAATTTTGGTAGATTTTCTTTAAATGGAATAGTGCGTTTAATAAAATGTTCTATACTCTTAAGAAGCTTTAATTCTTCTGAACAGACTAATGAATAAGCTATCCCTGCATCTCCTGCTCGAGCTGTTCTACCAATGCGGTGAACATAACTTTCCAACTCAAGCGGCAAATCATAATTAATTACGCAAGAAACACCCTGAACATCTATACCGCGAGATGCAATATCTGTAGCAACTAAAACTCTATTCTCACCATTCTTAAATGCATCAAGCGCCCTAGTTCTTTGATTTTGCGTTTTATCCGAATGAATTGCCGCGCCCTTAATGCCGGCCTTCATTAATTTGCGCTGCACACGATCTGCAGAGTGTCGCATTTTTACAAAAACAATAACTTTATCCCATGAGGGATTTTGTTTTAAAACATTTATCAGACTCTGACACTTTTCGGGACGCTCAACCTTAATTGCGAATTGGTCTATTTTTTCCACCGCAGGACTTTCAGGCGAAATTTCAATATGCTCAGGTTCTTTCACTAATTGCTCTGCCAATTTAACCACTTGCGGCGGCATTGTAGCAGAGAAAAACATCGTCTGTCTCTTTAAGGGCAACTTTGACATTATCCGCTTGATATCGGGCAAAAACCCCATATCAAGCATTCTGTCGGCCTCGTCAAGAACAAACGCCTCAACTTGATCTAAAAAAACCATCCCCTGGGTCATTAAATCAATAAGCCTACCGGGGCAGGCTATCATAACTTCTGCCCCACGCTTAATATCCTTAACCTGACCGCCTTGCGAAACACCACCTATAAGACAGGCGACAGGAATATCGGCATACTTTAAATATAACTTCGTGTTGCGGGCTATTTGAACTGCCAACTCTCTAGTTGGAGAAATAACCAGCACCCTGGGCTTGCCTATGCGCCTGGGCTTACGAATACGGATTAAGAGATTAAGAACAGGCAACATAAACGCAGCGGTTTTACCAGTGCCAGTCTGAGCGGACGCGACAAGATCTTTTTGAGCCAAAAGAACTGGTATCGCTTTTTCTTGAACAGGAGTAGGCGTTTTGTACGAAGCATCTAAAATAGCCTTCTGCAATATATTATCTAACCTACCGAAAACAGTGCCTTTATATATTTCCATTTCTTACCTACCGCTTATGACCTGTTAAGAAAATGCATCTGGACGCTAATAGCCCCCAGATGCACTTTATTATACATAACTCAGCGAATTAAGCATCAAGCTCAGCGAGAGCCGCCTTGCGAGAGAGCTTAATTCTGCCGCGCTGTTCATCAATATCAATGCACTTGACCTTGATGATGTCTCCGACTTTACAGACGCCTTCCATTGATTTGAGGAACTTGTCAGAAAATTCAGATATGTGGCAAAGACCTTCAAGTCCAGGGAGAATCTCGACAAATGCGCCAAAATCCTTGATGCTTACAACTTTACCTTCATATGTTTTACCGACTTCGGCGACTGCAGATACCTTGCTGACTTCGAGCTTGGCCGCATCCATTGACTCTTTTGACGTAGCGAAAATCGAAACCTTGCCATCATCATCAATATCAATCTGGGCGCCAGTCATTTCGACAATTGCACGGATATTAGAGCCGCCGGGACCAATAAGCGCGCCAATCTTATCGACCGGAATCTGCATCTCTTCAATCCTCGGCGCAAACTTATTAAGTTCCGCGCGGGGTGCCGGGATAACCGTTTCCATGTAATCGATAATTTTGAGTCTTGCGTCACGGGCAGCCTTAATGGCATCCTCAACGAGATCCCATGAAAGACCACGAAGTTTAAGGTCTACCTGGAAGCCAGTTATACCCTGCTTTGTGCCGCCAATCTTAAAGTCCATATCGCCACAATGATCCTCCGCTCCGAGAATATCGGTAACGAGCACCTTCTGGCTTTGATCTGCATTCGTAAATAGACCGATTGAAATACCAGCAACAGTGCGCTTAAGCGGAACGCCAGCATCCATAAGAGCTAGGCAACCATTGCAGATAGACGCCATTGACGAAGAACCATTTGAACCCATAATCTCAGAAACAACGCGTATCGAGTATGGGAAATCATCTGGAAGGACTTCAGCAATTGAGCGCTCTGCAAGAGCACCGTGACCGATTTCTCTACGACCTGTTGAACCTAAGCGACCAACTTCACCCGTGCAGTAAGGCGGGAAGTTATAATGAAGCATGAAACGCTTTGAAGGTTCGCCACCAGTGACAGAGTCAAGCTCTTGTGCATCTTTCTTTGTGCCGAGCGTAACAGCTGCGAACGACTGAGTTTCGCCGCGTGAGAAAATCGCACTACCATGAAGACGAGGAAGAATACCAACCTGAGCCGTCAAAGGACGAATTTCATGCTGTGCACGACCATCGATACGCTTGCCATGAACGAGAACGTTGTTACGAACGGTCTCAATTTCAAGAGCATCAAAGAGATGAACAAACTTAACCGCGTCAATTTCTGGCCACTTCTCAGAAACCTTCTTAAGGAGATCTTCCTTAATAGCAGAAACCTTACCCTGACGCTCAAGCTTACCCTTGATAAGAAGCGCAGCAGCGAGAGCCTCACCGCCCTCTTTGCGAATGAAATCCATCTGATCTTGTGGCTGCGGGACATCTACGATTTGCTTATCGGGCAAACCTAGAGAGCGGCGCATTTCAATCTGGAGATCAATAATCTTCTCAACTTCTTCGTGAGCACGCTTAAGAGCAGCAAGAAAATCTTCATCGCTAATTTCTGCAGCAGAGCCCTCCATCATAAGGAACTTACCACGGATACCAGCATAGAGTAGATCAATATCACTCTTTGCTTTCTGCTCGTGCGTAGGGTTAATTACCCACTCTCCTGCAATGCGACCGATACGGACGCACCCAATAGGTCCCATAAAAGGAATCTCGGAGATATGAAGCGCGGCAGATGAAGCATTAACAGCGAGGAAGTCTGCCTCACGTGTGCAGTCGCACTGAATTAATGTTGAATTAACCTGAACGTCATTATAATAACCATCAGGAAAGAGCGGACGAATCGGACGGTCGCACATACGCGCCGTAAGAATCTCCTTCGACGTAGGACGAGCTTCACGCTTAAAGAACCCGCCAGGGAACTTGCCTGCGGCATAGAACTTCTCACGATATTCGCACTGAAGCGGGAAGAAGTCAATACCTTCACGCGGCGAGTCCGTATTTGTCACCGCTGTAAAAACGGTGTTGTCACCGTAACTAACCGTGACAGCTCCTGCCGCCTGAAGCGCCAAAAGCCCAGTCTCTATAACGAGGTCCGTCCCCGCTATATTGACTTTGAACTGCTTTGTACCTTGCATTTTAATTTTTCCTGTTTATAAATTAGCGGCGGATGCCGAGCTTCTTGATGAGCTCTAAATATTTAGCAGCATCTTCGCGCTTAAGATAATCAAGAAGGCTACGACGGTTCTGAACTTTACGGAGAAGACCGAAGCGGCTGGAGTGGTCTTTCTTATTAACCTTGAGGTGCTCAGTAAGCGCAGCAATCTCCTTAGTGAGAATTGCGATTTGAACTTCGCTAGAACCTGTGTCACGGTCATGGCGTTGGAATTCATTCTTGATTGCTGCTTTATCGATTTTCATGATTATTTTCTTTCTTTTATATGTACCACGAACTGGGAAACTCCCTACAAAACACACTACCTAGTGTATCATACGCCTCTATAATCAAGGCATCCGCAGCAGGGAAATCTCCTAAGACAGTCGCAGATTGGCTAGTATTATATCAAAAACAGGCACACCAACGCAAGTTTAATATTTGCGGAAAATTAATCGGTTACTCGGTTGTGCGTAGTACATTGCGCCTGCGGCGCGAGCAATAAAACCGTACCTTCTAACTTCAGACCTTGTACCTCGTACCTTAATTTTTGCGAGCAAAGGAGTTCTAAAAAACTAAAAACCAGGTAAATTTAGCTGGCCAGAAACACAAACCTTACGCCCTTTAGCAAGCGTAGGATCAGATGTATCATAAACAACAAATTTGATACCTTCAAAACGCTTCGAAAGTTCTCGTTTAATGTAATCCGACACAGCTCTAACATTGCCCGGATCATCATCAGAAAAACCAATTGATACTGGCCGAGACGCATTACCAGAACGTCTAAGCATATGATAAACATGTTCAACAAAATCTCTTATCGCAAACTCTTTAGCTAACTCTGGCTTTGAAGCATTCGTGGCAGTTGCTAATTTTTCCTGATAAACAGGGTCTGCAGCCATTCTATCTTTAAAATCTTGAAATGTTACTGCTGAGTAGCGACAAAGAGAAAGATATCTATCAAGTTCTTCGGCATCAGTTCCAAACGACTCAACCTTATCAAAACATTTGCGATATCCTCTTAAAGAAGACATCATTTGCTCTCTATCTTCTTCTGATAACGCATAACGAATAAATACCCTAACAGCCTTCTCTATTGTCTCTGGGCTATGCCCACGGGCAGTTACTATCGCAAATATTCTTCCCTCACGAAGCGTGCGTTTAAGAGCCTCGTAACTAGGGCCAGGAATCTCTCCATGCTCAACTCGTTCAAGAGCTGCAATAGTATCATCTAAAAAGTGATTCTTATTAGGCTCATCAGAGAACGACTTAAACGCCTCCTGCCACCCTCCTTTTGGCGGACGATAATTAGCAGTATCTGTCCTAATAACAGCAAATGTCGAAGTTGAAAGCTCCACCGGGCGCCATATACCATCTTCTGACTTATGCTCCATGCGTATACGCGTAGGCATATGAAGGATATTGTCATCCCAATCAAATATGTAATACTTCAAATCGCGGTCGATAACCGCTTCATTTACATAAGGAATTTCTGACATCAAAGAGACAATAAGCGTATCGCATTGCCTTTAGCGACTTTATAAAAGACTTCTTGTGAAATATCACCAGAGTCTCTTAAATCGCGTAAAAAAGGCGGCAAAATCGCATGCCATGAGCGCTCTGCCATAGGCTGACAAAGATCAAGACCAAACATTAATCTATCTTGAAACTCGTTTAGAAACTTTATTGCGTATTCACGGTCGCGCTGAAGAGCTATCGCACCAGAATTGGCTGAAAGATCCCCATAAAGATTGGGGTATTTACGCATAAGCTGAGCTACTCGCCCTTCTTTTACTTTGCCAGTCGGGTAGCCACCGCGTAGACTAAGATCATCATATTCAGAAATCTCGCACCAAAAAGCCTGACTATGACCGAAAAACTTAAGGTTAGGAAACTCTTGGAGAGAACTTTCTAAACCTGGCAATCCTGGCTCATCTACGATACCATAGGTATTTTCGTAACGAGTTGCGATATGAAACGTCAGCGGAAGACCAGCCTTCTCAGTAGCTCTAAAAAGATTTCTAACTCTAGGATCTAAAAAAGAAAGATTATTACAAACCTCGCCAACTCCCTTACAACCTTTGTCTCTATAATACATTATAGCATCATACAAAGGCGAATAAGGTGAATTATTGCAAGCACGAGCATCGATATTACAGAAAGGAATAAATCTATCTGGATTTTCTTTAGCCATGCGAAGAACTTCTTCGTTGCCTTGAAGCTGAAAGTTTTCCGCATTACAAAGAGGCAATAACACGCCTTTTTCTACACCGTAAAGGTCGTAAAATCCAAGTAAATCTTTTACCTCGCACATAGGCTTAAGGCCGCGGTCATATCCCCACGCGGCCTCTTGCACACAATGTGCATGAATATCGATAAATTCGTTATTCATATATTACTTTTTGCAGCACTTACCACAACCATTAAGGATAGGGGTAAGAATCATGTTCTTATAATCTGCATCTGAGTGGTCGCCCTGGATATACATAGGACCAGGAACAAACTCTCGCGCATCAATCGCACCTCCAGTAATGCCTACTACAGGAATAGTGTCATGAATAGTCTTGCCGTTCAAAACGACTGTAAGGTGGCGACGGAAGAGCGTAACTTCGACGTGCTGCCATTCACCTGCTGGCTTTTCTGCAGACACGGAAGGAGTGACGCGGCCATAATACGCAGCCATATTGTGGCAGTCAAGCTTCTTGCCGTAGCTATCAATCGTCTGGATTTCATAGCGGCCACGAAGATACACGCCTGAGTTGCACTTAGGAAGAACGCGAACATCATAAGAAAGCTTGAAGTCCATAAAATCTTCGCGCTTTGTAATTAAGTTAGCGTTTAAAACGCCCTTTTCTCTCTTGATGCGATTAGAAAGAACTCCATCTTTAAATGTCCAACCAAAATAGCGATTGGATTCCTTTGCGTACCAAGAATCAAGGCCACCAGCAAGCAAATCTATTGGCTCTCCAAATTTAGCCTCCTTCATATCAACGCCACCCACAATCTCGGGGTTTCTCCAACCAGAGAATGGCTTGCTCTTATCTGTAAACAAACCAGTCTTTGGATCAAAACGAGTCATGTGACCTGAAATGGTATCGCCGATAACTTGACCGGCATAGTACCACTTTGAATCCATAACCTTGAAAGAGAAACGATTGCCTTCAAACTTAACTTCTTTCGCCTTGACAGGTGAAGACCAACGCGTTAGAACCAACGCTGAAGGCTCTCCTTTGCAATCACGGCTAAGAATCATGTGACCGGCGGAATATTCTTCAAAAGGTAATGCAATACCCCAATTACCTTCAATCGTTGAAAGTTGCTGATCTTTACAGCAATCAAACGCACAACAACCGCCAAGAAGGAATAAACTTCCGAGGAATAATTTTGAGTTCATATTTCTGATCCTTTTTATTAAGTTAATACTTTACTTAGCAGCAGGAGCTACTGGAGCAGGAGCTGCTGGAGCTACTGGAGCAGGCACAACAGGCGCCTGAGGTGTAGCTGGGGCAGCGGGAACTGCAGGAGTCTGGTCCTGAGGCAAATCAGTTAAACCTGGAAGCGAAGGAACTTCTTGAACAACTGCAGCAGGCTCTTCACCTGCCATGATTGAGCGAGCGTTTTTAACAGATGTCAATCTAGCTAAAAGAAGCGTGTTGCAAAGGAATATCGCACCTAGAATTGCAGTAGCCTTAATAAGAACATTACCTGCATCAGCGCCAAGAGTCGACTCAAGCATACCGCCACTAATCGCACCGCCAAGGCCACCTTCTTTAGGCTTTTGAAGCATCACAACAAGAACCAAAAGCAAGCAAACTACAATTTCAACAACATAGAGTAAACCGATAAAAAACTGAGTCATTCTTTTTTCCTTTCATTTTTGGATATTATAACCGATTTGACCTCTCAAAGTCAATCAAATATTCTTACATACGATGCGTCACTTACTGATAAATGGGCCTAAAGGCAACGATCCTTCATTATAAACTGTGCCAGCTGTACGATTTTTATAGAGATAGCGAACTTTGACAGGTTCTGGAACCTTAGTCGAAGAAACTGTTAACGTAACACCCTTTACTCTTCCACGGCTATCGATGTTTTCTAATTTCGCCGCGTGCCACACACCGTCTTTGCCTGCAATTTCAAACGCAGGCTCTAATGACCAGTTGTTAGCGTAGACATACCACGACTGTGCGTTTTCAAATGACATAATTGCTTTACCTTCTTTAAACTCAACACCTTTGAATAGTGGCGAAAGTGATTTAATAGTCGAAAACCCATAATCGTTTTTGAGAGCATGTAACGAAAGTCGTTTAGCTATTACACGTTTATTATTTGGATGGATATCATCGAAATTACCTGCGTCGGTAAGAACAGAGATTTCTGCATTCTTTTGCTCTGAAACAAATTTGTTTTGAGCTTGAGCTATTCCAACGAAATTTTCTTTCCATGGGGCGAGCTGAGAAAAATAAAGTTTAAAGTTAGGATTATTAAACTCTTTCGACCAGCCATTGTAAAGAGCGTGCATTTTTGAACAGTAGCGCTCTGGCTCAAGACTATTATGGCAACCTTGATACCATATCAATCCGCGACACGCCATCGGCGCATAGGCAGCGACCAATCCATTCCAAAGTAAACTTGGCTGTTGGACATATACATTGTAAAGACGTTTGCCTTTATAGATACCTTTTTTCTGTGAAATTTCGAATTCTTCCTTTTCAAGACGAGGCAAACTAGCAATATCAGCCAACTCTGGAACATTCTCATATCCGCTTGGAGGAGTCCAGGCATCAATATTAGTTCCGCCCCACGAACTATCAACAATACCAATAGGTATATCTAAAGCATTTGCTAATTCAAGTGCAAAATAATAACCCATTGCTGACGGGAGCCTGACTTTATTTTTAAAAAGATCATACATTTCAGGTGTCATAGCTACCCATTTTGCTTTATACCCAGTGCGAGGCTTTGTGGAAGCTATGTGTTGATTTTTAACGAGCCTAACAAATGGCTTATAAGTCGAAAGAATTATCATAGCGCCATCACCATCGCGATAACGAGGATCTCCTCCCCAAATCGGGCAATCTGTATTTGATTGCCCAGCGCACATCCAAACCTCTCCGACTAAAACATCTTTTATCTCTAAAGTATCTACTACATCATCAAAAAAGAATCCATCATCTACCTCGGTAATGCGCATAATGCGATTTTCTTTTGAAGCAACCATCGGTGGCAGTTCAACCTTCCATTTGCCTTCTTTTGAAACAAAGGTAGTAACTTTGTTATCTGCAAACTCAACTGTGATTTTCTTACCAGGCTCAGCACTTCCCCAAATTGGTACTAATCTATCGCGTTGAAGAACTACACCATCATTAAAAGGCGTAGCAATATCAATTTTTGCAAATGCCACAAAATTAGCTAACACAAAAGTAGCTGTGATAATTTTTTTGATGTTCATTTTTTGTCCCCCTTCAGTAATCTCATACGAGTTGAAAATCATATATGCTTCCGCCCTTGTGCAATTTACCCATCTCAAGCATTGATTTTATTTTTTCTTTTGCTTGGGGCCCTTTGGCGATTATAAACATAAAACCTCCGCCACCAGCACCACAAAGAAACGCTGAACGCGTGTATGGGCTTATTCTCGCTAGAAGCGCTTCTACCGCGTCATTTGTGCTTCCTGGGTCTAACGCCTTTTTAAGTAGCCAATATTTATTTAGCATATCAGCAAAAGCGGAAAAATCCATTCTTTGCAAAGCTTCAAACGCAGAACCAGCTGTAAGCTTTAAATCTCTTACAATTTCTGACGCCGTAGCACCTGGGTTTTCTTTATAAAAAGAAATAACACCGCGCAAAATATTGCGAGCCATTCTTTTTTGACCAGTGAAATATAGTAGCGATCTTTGCTTAAGGAACTTCTCAAATTTTATTTCAATGTCTTTAGGTAAAAATTTAACTTCTGGTATCTGGTTGTCACCAGGACGAGTAGTCAAAAGCTTAACTCCTGGCAAAAGTCCACCATATTGATCTTGCCAGCCGCCGTGCGTACCCATCTCGTGTTCTAACGCTAATGTCAAAGAACCTATCCTGGTTGGCGAGGAATCGCGACCTCTTACTCGCTCTAGTGCTGTTAAAAGCGCCGCGCCAAGAAGAGAGCTTGTTCCCATTCCGCTCCCTTTAGGGACATCTGCTGAAATTGATATCTCAAGCCCTCCCTCATTAAACTCATATCCGACAACTGCAAGCGCGCTTTTTACTAGTGCACACCAATCAGATGGATCTTTCGTCGAATAAATTTCTTCGCGATTCCTTAAAACTGTAGATTTATGTAAATCCACACTTTTTACACGAAGCTCCTTAGCTTGAATTTTGCGCACTCTGGCTTTTACTGGTTTCTTACCAGACAAAGTAACTGCCGCATTCAAAACTGTCCCACCTACATCATTGCATATAGGAGGCGTATCACTCCAGCCCCCAGCAAAGTCAATTCTTAGCGGCAAAGAAACATTTACTTCATCTGCAAGTCGAAGCATCGCTTTTCTATCGGTTTTTGACATAATTTCATCCATAGAATGCTTTTGCCAAAGCCCATCAGACTTAAAATCGTCTTCAACTCGATACTTAAGATACTTCCATTGGCCGTTTTTCAATGGAAACGCTGTTAAGCACTCTCCCTCTTTTAAATTAACCTCGCCATATTCTCGCGGTAAAAAGGTAACAACATTACGCCCCGCTAGCTTCATCTCTTCTACTCCAATAGCGCACGAATCTACCCACCTATCGCCGCCACCAAGACGCTCTAGTAACTCTCTGGTTGTGCCTATATGGAAGAAATCACACTCCTCAACTAAATTAGCCTCAAACCTTGCTTTAGAAGTAACTAGGTTTTGAGTATACTCTTCATAAATATCCATCTGCTTCGGAGAACGCGTATTAAGATAGGGCAAATATTTTTTCATCATCCCATCTACCGCCTCTGGAGAAACATAAAGAATCCCAGTATCAATTGCAATCTCTCCATCCGCGCTTGTTTGAAGCGCTTCTTCTGGAGAAGGCTTTTGTAAAAAACCTTTAACGCGGCGACCTTCTAAAATATAAACGCCATGTTTAGAGGCCCTTTGTTTATCACCCTTAAAAGCTACCCCTGTAACTCCTTTTGAAGCAAATTTGCATGAAGCAAAATCAAACTGAGGTGCAACATCGCCACAAACTACCAAAACTCCTTTTTTCGGAAGTTTAAGTTTTGACATATCAGAAACAATTTTTTCAAAAAGGCTCTCCCTTGCGCCATTTTTCGCGCAAAGAGGCACGAAAGCCTTGCCTATGGCAGCGTAAGAAGGTAATCTTTTGGAGTCTCCACCTGAATGACAAATTAATGTTAATTTGTTAGATATAACCCCACATTTATTAAGAGCATTAACGGTAGCTAGTAATGAGCCTACTCTCTTGCCGCCAGGATCTGGCACTACAAAAATGCCCTCCTTCGGACTACATGATATGCGTTTTAAAACAGCGTTATAGCCTTCTGCTTGGCGTTTATTAGCAGAGGTAATTATAATCCTATCAAATGACGTCATGAAACGGACTTTTTAGTATTAAGAAATTCTTTAAATTCGCTTACACCAACATGATGCCATGCATCTAACAGAATCTTTTCTGACTTAGTAAAAATAACTAATGTAGAGCGTTTTTCCCAATGGCTATCATCTATCTTTGCGATATCTGAATACGTATATTTTTTGCCGTTATGCTCAAAACCTTCTTCAGACCAAGAAAATTTTAACAAAAAATTTCTTGTAAGCCTTGAAGCAACCACTAAAGAAGAGACAAACAAAAAAAGTGCAAAAATTTTCTGAGACTTTGTTTTTTGAGATTTAAATTTCTCTACATCATAACCAGCTGGAGGCTCTGCTCCTTCAATTGAGACATAAAGCTTAACTGCATCGGTTGCTGGATACTTTACAAAGCCATCATAAGCAAACCAACAACCTATACCTAAAAAAACTAGAATTGAAAACACATGCCTACGCAAATATTCGCTATTGAGCTTAAGACTATTCACTTTTTTTGCCTTTCAGATAGAACTCGCACATCACAGTTGTACCTGTTGGTATTTTTGATTGAATATCAAATTTATCTGATACACGCTTGGAGTTGGCTAGTCCCATCCCAGCGCCAAAGCCCATTGAACGTATCCAATCATTGGCAGTAGACGTGCCGTCAATACAAGCCCATTCTACATCCTTAATACCAGGCCCACGATCCTTTGCAATAACAGTAGCTTTATCAGTATCGAGGATAAATGTTATTGAACCACCTAACGAGTGAATACAGACGTTAATTTCCAACTCATACGCAGCAACTGCCACCCTACGAACTAACTTATTATCTAACCCAGCATCCTTCATCATTCTTTTGATTTCATTTGCCGCTTTACCAGCATTTTGAAGATCATTATGAACAACAACAAACTGGCGCATAGAATAATAAGGCAACGCTGTATCTCCTCGCGCTGAGGACTCTGTTTCTTTTACAGCCTTACCTTCTAAACGAACAAGTTCTTTTGTTAACTCATTCATCAATACTCGTGTCAAATCTCGCTGAGAAACGATGCCGACAAAATTCCGATCTTTATCTAGCACAGGAAAACGACCGAAAGAATAATTTTGAAAATGCTTAATAGCAAATGCTAGCGGCATATCTTCTTCAAGAACAACAAGATTAGTCGCCATTCGTTTTTGGACTTGATCTTGTATCCAACCGCCTTCAAGAGCCTTAATTATATCATTTACTGAAACAATTCCAAAAATTCTCTTATCTTCCAGTACAGGAACACCTGAAATATTATTTCGTTTCATTAAGTTCTGCGCAAACCTCATCGAGTCTGTTCGCACAACTGAAATAATATTATGAGAACGCATCGCATCCTTTACCCTCAAACGTTGCAAAAGCTCCATCACAACGAGAGGTGATTCATCTGTCCCCGAAACACTCTTGCCGCTAGAGGAGTTATTTGGATGCTTAGCGTTGTGAGCGGCGATTATCTGGTCGTCGCTACGCTCTTCGCCGCCAGTTAAAATCGTCGGTTTGTGCTGCATAGGAATTATCAGAGTGAATTTTTCTCTGCCTCAAGGAATTGCCAAACCCTTACGCAACTATCATACTTAGAAAGTGGCGAGGAGACAAGCGGTATCCCTAGCGAATCAGCAACCTGGCACATAGTTTGAGGCAATGGTTTATCATTGTGAACGACAACGCACATTGCTCCAACTATGTTAGCCGTACGAATGGCTTGATCAGAAGCTAACGAAGTTAAAAGGAGTATATCTTCAGAGTCATTAAGAAGAACATCACTCATAAGATCATTAGCCACAACAGCGCCAACAGATCTATTAGATTGACCACCTGCAACAAGTGTGCCATTAAGAGTTTTGATAATATCTGCTATTTTCATATTCTTCTCCTGCTCTTTTTATCTTTCGTATGGCGGCGGGGACACCTTCGCCTTGAAATCACCTTGCTGCCAGCTCCAACGAGAAGCTTCAGCTACGGCAATCAAATACTCTCGTTTGCTCTCTTGCCATATCATCCATGCAATAAGAGCTCGAATAAATAAAGAGCCACCTATTGGGAAAATCCAAATACTATTAATACCTAATAAAGGTAGCACGACAAGAGCAACTGCCAAAACCCTACCAACATACATAGCGATATAGGTAGACTTTACCTTGTCATACTTCAATCGTAAAAGCGACTTGAAAATGCGCCCGCCATCCATTGGCAATGCTGGCAATAGATTAAACATACCAAGCATCATATTTAAGACACAAAGATAGTAAAACCAAGAATAAACTACTTCGTTTGCGATAGGTATTGTTGAAATAATTCCAAATGAAATAATCGCTAACGCAAAACTTACTAGCGGGCCAGCAATCGCTGTCATAAACTCCTGCCACGCCTTGCTAGGTAAGGCCATAAGCGAAGCACAACCTCCAACTAGCGAAATAGTAATATCTCTAGTTTCAAATCCAAAAACTCGAGCCATCAGCGAATGCCCCAATTCATGAAGCACAACGGAGAATGCTAATAAAACTGCTAAGCAAAACCCTGATATTATACTACCAGAATTAACTACAAATAGCAAAAGTAGTATAGCAAAGGAGATGTCGACATACATCGGTATGCCGAACATCTCGCATAATCGGAATTTTTTTGTTGAAACAATCATTGGCGATTAGTTGCGTAAAGTGGCCCAAAGTTTTTGCATGCACGATAATCTGCGCCAACAGGATCATCAGATGAACCAAACAGTCCCCAGCAATGAGGTCTAAAGACCTTCTCCTCTTCAACATTATGCATCGCAACAGGAATACGAAGCATAGATGCCAATGTAATGAGATCTGCACCAATGTGACCGTATGCTATAGCACCATGATTTGCTGCCCACGCATTCATAACAGAGTAAACATCTTTAAAGAAGCCCTTACCTGTTAAGCGAGGAGTGAACCACGTACATGGCCATTCTGGATTTGTGCGAAGCATAAGAGTTTCTTGCTGCTTTGCATCAAGAGTGACCGACCAACCTTCAGCGATTTGAAGAACTGGACCCTGTCCTTTTACGAGTGCTAAACGCATCATCGTCAAGGGGATGCCCTTTGGCGTGAGGAAGGAGCTGGAAAAACCACCACCTCTAAAATATTCAACTCCAGCTGGAACCCATTTTGTAGCCTTAAGAGTTGAGTTAATATCTTTCTCTGTAACATCCCACCAATTCTTAAAGACACTCTTGCCTTTGTCCTTCATCTCACCTGCCGCATCAAGACAGCAGCTACCAGAATTTATAAGATGGATAATGCCAGCTTTTGCTTCCTTTGGTAGCCCCTTGCCCGTTGCGCGTTTAACAGACTGCTCTGACCAATATGTACGCACATCAGCAAACATCGCAGCCTTATTCGTAAGAAGCCATTGGAAAAGCATGCAAACACCATTAAGAGCATCATTTTCAGTCGCCAAAATCTGTGGCATCTTTTTGCCGTTCCAGTCAAAGGAGCTGTTGCAAAAGGCCTCTGTTACATCGCCATTAGGCCAGTGATCTGTCCACTGGCGCTGCCCTTGAAAACCGCCAGCGATAGCATTTCTGCCGACAGCCTCTTCTCCAAAGCCCATTTCCTTAAGTTTGGGATTACCTACCATCATGTCGCGTACAATTATCGACATTTTTGCGATAAATTCCCAATCTGCATCTTTTTGTTCGCGCGACTTTTGAATAGGCTTTGGGTTATAATCCTTGCCCTCTTTTAAGTTTTTCTTCATCCAACTTATCGCACGAGCATATTCGTCCTTGTCGTATATGCCTTCTTCCATACGGCGAAGAATCTCACACTCGTCCATGTTTTCTGTAGCAAGACCTAAATAATCCTGCATAAAATCAACATCAACAAAGCTACCAGCGATACCCATCGAGGAGGTACCAATTGAAAGATAGCTCTTACCTTTCATCATTGCTACAACTAAACCAGCTTTTGCAAATCTAAGAATTTTCTCTGCAACGTCATTTGGTATAGAAGTATCCTTTGCGTCTTGTACTTCATGACCATAAATCCCATAAGCAGGCATACCACGTTGCGCATAGCCAGCAAGCATACATGCCAAATATACTGCTCCAGGGCGTTCAGTGCCATTAAAACCCCAGACAGCCTTTGGAATGCCAACTTCCATATCCATCGTTTCAGTACCGTAGCACCAGCAAGGCGTTACTGAAAGAGATACACCAACATTATTGTCGCGGAATTTATTGGCACACATTGCAGCTTCAAATCTGCCGCCAATCGTTGTATCGGCAATCACACACTCAACGCTAGAACCATCAGGATACTTGAGGTTTTCTGAGATGAGTTTTGCCGCACTCTTGGCCATGTTCATCGTTTGGACTTCAAGAGATTCTCTTACGCCACGACGACGGCCATCAATAACTGGTCTAATACCAATTTTAGGGAACCCATTATGAGTAAAAACAGTCTGATTCATAGTTATTTCTTTTTTAGGTTAGAATATTATTAAATGACAACATTAAAAGAACGATCTGCAAGATATTTTTTAAGTTCTGGTATCTTAATTATACCAAAATGGAAAACACTTGCACCGAGAAGTATATCTGCACCGGCTTGAGCTGCCTCAGCGAAATGCTCCATCGTGCCAGCACCACCAGAGGCGACAATGTGTGCTTCTGGTGCAAGTTTGCGGAATTGGCGAATAAGCGGCAAATCATAGCCCGTGCGAGCACCATCAGTCGACTTACTTGTCGGCAGAAAAGTCCCCACTCCCGTGTCAAGCATTCTAGAAGCAAATTCTAAAGCGTCCGTTCCAGTAGCTGTGCGCCCACCATCAATAAAGACCTCGTATCCTGAAGCCATCGCACCATTTTGCGCTACGTCTATAGCGAGAGTAACTTTATCAACACCAAACTCACGCACCATCTCAGCGATAAGCTCTGGTTTGCGAAATGCCGCAGAAGAAACTGAAAATTTATCTGCACCTGCAGAAAGGACAGCTTCTGCTGTTGTTGTATCTGAAATACCTCCACCCATTGTAAACGGAACACTTGCAACGTCTGCAACCTTCTTAGTTACCTCTACTAGTGTTTTACGTTTTTCAACAGTAGCAGTAATATCTAACATCGCCAATTCATCAGCACCAGCCTGGCAATATGACTTGCAACATTCAACAGGGTCACCAGCATCTTTTATGTCAACAAAATTTACACCCTTTACAACTCTACCTGCTATCATATCCAAGCAAGGCATTATCAATACTTTTTTCATAATCTTATTTCCTTTAAATTACCTATCATCATTTTGAACGTGGTCTAAAAGCCATTGCATAAGCAAACACAACGCTGAAGCATATTGCTGGGACAATGAACGAAGCTCTCAGCGACATCGATGAAGCATTTAGATTTTGATCTACAGTGCTATCAAACATCGGCACGAGGTTCGCCCAAAAACCAGGATTATCAATTATAGAAGCCATCCAGGGAGTCAAGAGTGCTCCGCCTACGATTGCCATAATCAAACCTGCCGCGCCAAGTTTATGCGCTTTAGGATCAATGCCGCCAAGTCCAATACCATAAATCGTCGGGAACATAAGCGACATAAAGCCTGACATTGCACAAAGGGCTAGCACATTTGCCGAAAACGGCAATCCAGCAAATGTAAATAAAACAGTGCTATCAAGATACATCACACCGAAAGACGATGCTACTGCTAAAAGCGCGGAAACAGCCATCATTCTAGCAGGATCAAAGAATTTCATAAGGTATGTGCAAATCCATCTGCAAACGATAAATAAACAAAGCGCTATAAAATAGTAATTAGCGGCCTTTGCAGGAGTAACTCCAAGCTCTTTTTGACAGTAAACATTCATCCATGTCCACGCTGCAATCTGAACGCCTACGTAAAAGACCTGCGCAACAACACCACAATACCACTTAGGAGATTTGAGTAATATTTTAAGCACATCCCTTATCTTCGTAGTTTCAATATCTGCCTTGTCTACTTCTGATGGGCGGGAGAAGAAGAAGAAAAGCCAAATCAAAAACGCTATTGCACAAAGCCCAACATATGGCACACAAACCCAAAACAGTTCATTATGAACTATTTTTGAAAGAACTTCTGGGCTCATCACTTTACGTTCTTCAATTGTAGCAGGATTTAAATTAGCCAAAATAAATTGCTGCGCTAGAACTATGCCCGCTAAAGAACCTAAGGGATTAAACATTTGTGCAAAGTTTAAGCGTCTTACTGCAGTAGACTCTTCTCCTAACGCCAAGACATAAGGATTACACGTAGTTTCTAATACTGCGCACCCACCTGCCACAACGAAAATGCCTACGATATATGTCCAAAAACTCTGCGTAATGCAAGCTGGAACATAAAGTAGCGCGCCTATCACATAAACTCCTAGCCCAACGAGAACGCCAATTCTATAACCTGCTCGCTGAATTAAAAACGAAGCCAAAAGTGCAATTACAGAATAAGCTCCGTAAAAAGAGATTTGCACAAATCCTGCTGTTGATTGACTCGTCATAAATATGCGCTGAAACGACGGAACAAGATTGTCCGTCATGTTGTTCAATAGCCCCCAGAGAGCGAAACAACTTGTAAGTAGCGCAAAAACTACGAGATACTTTTTTGGAACTACCGGTGTTTTATTCATTTCTTATTCCTCTGGCTTTACATCGGAAAAATCAATATCAGGGAAAAATTCTGTAGCTAAGGATCTGTAAACTTCAAACTGGCGTACAGCCTCCTTTGCTATTTGCTCTCCTCTTACAGAGGCTGCTGGGTCGTCAGAACAAATAATACGCATTGTAAGCGCCGCGCCCATCATAGCTTCACTCCAATCTTTAGGGCGAAGTTTTGGCGTACCATTGCGCCTACCACGGACGATAAATGTATTAAATAACTCATTAAGATTACCATGGCATTCACGATAGAACTTTGGCCAATTCATCTTCATCGTCGACTTACCGTCTTTTTTAAGGATGCGCATCTCACGGTCGTCAACTTCAATGACCTTCATGCCGCGCAATGCCTTACCGCGCTCAAACTTGAAATCTTTGAGATTACGCTTAAGTATCTCCTGGACTAACTCCATCGCAGCGACTTTGCGAATTACTAAGTCTGCCGCGACAGCACCCTCTGCTGTTTCAAAGTCTCCCTTAAGAGCGTTTAACTGACGTTTAGCGCCCTTCCAGTCGAGTTGTCTAAATACACCAGCAGTAGCAAGCGCTTCAAACTTATCTTTAATAGCGGCAGTCTCTTCTTTTATTTTTTCAGCCTTACGTTGAGCCATTTCTTCTAGGCGTTTTTTCTCATCCTCAGCTTCTTTAATCTTTTTAAGGCGACGCTCCTCTTCAAGACGCTCAGTGCGCAAACGCTTAACAGTTTCTGTGATGGTTCTACCACCGCGATCTTTGATATACGACTCTGATTTTTGAAGCTTGCTGTATTCTTCTGAGCTCTTTATAGCGTCGTATTCAGAGACTATTTCACGTGAGAAATCACTATATTCATCGAGCGTTGCTTTGTCTTGCCCTTGGAAATTAGCATTATGAATTTTCTCAATCAATTTATCAATGCGATGATGTAAGATAATTGCACATGCCTTGCAGCTATAAGCGCGATTCCAAAGATCAACAATGACCTTTGCCTCTTGAGGCATCTTTAACTCTGGAGCCTGAGCTTGCTCTGCTTCTCCTGCTTGCCCAGCTTCCCCTGCTGGAGCATCTGATTGTTGAGCAGCACCTTGCTTAGCCTCCCACTCCTTTTTCTGTTTAAGGTAATCTTGTCCTTCGGGAGAATTCGCATCAAGTTCATCTCCCTGTGGAGGACGGAACGAGCTGCGCTTTGGCTGCGGCGCAGTTGGCGCTTGTTGTGCAGTAGTCTGAGGAGCTTCAACTTTATTTGGAGCATCGTTTGTGGACGCTTCGCCTTCTGTTTGCTCTTTAACGGACTCCATTGCATCTAACAATTCTTTTGAGGGTGGCGGCTTAAGCATGCTGGCAATTTCTGCAGAGAAAAGCTTGCCAAATTCATCTGTTATCCTTTGGCATTCGTTCATTGTTTTTTCTGCAAATGCGTCAGCGTTCTTCTGGCATTCATCAGCCATCTTTTCTGTTGTAGAAAGAACCTTACGAACCTCTTCGAAGCCTGTTTCAAGTTGAACACGCAATTCGGCTTCGCGAACTTTCTTATCGTGATGAACATACCAAGCCAAGAAAGCACTTACGGCGATTATGCCGCCGATAACAGCAAAAAGAACCTTACCAAGTTTACCTGAAGATTCATCTTCTTCCTCTGCAGGCTCTTCATATCTACGCTTTTTCATTCGAGAAGAAGATTTCGCCTCTTCTTCACCTTCATCTGAAGAAGAGGACGAGGTTACTTTAAAGCGCTTCTTTGTCGATTTTAGCTTAAGCTTAGGCTTGCCTGAACTTGATGACGAGGCTGACTCTAAAGTATCCGTAGTAGGAGCGGCACCTGCTTGAAGGCCAGTAGCCATAACATTTTTAAACTCAGCAAGCAACGCTTCAAAAGATGGAAATCTCTTGGCTTTATCAAACTCAAGCATCTTCATTACTAGCGCGTCAATCTGGGGCGTAAGATCAGAACGTAACTGGCTAGGCTTTTTGCAAACCGTCTCAAAACGCTTGCGAACAACTTCATCAGCATCAGCGCCCTCAAAAGGAGCCACTCCCGTAAGTGCATGATAGAGAGTACCACCTAATGAATACATATCAGCACGGAAATCGGGAATCTCTTTATTTACCTTTTCTGGCGCAATATAATAAGGAGTGCCCCAAATTTCAGAGGTATCCTTCTGCATTGCTGCCAAACCGAAATCGACTAACTTAGCATTGCCATTAGCATCAAGAAGAATATTTTCTGGCTTAATATCACCATGCACCACACCTTGGTCAGAAGCACATCTCAAAGCTTGTGCAACTTGCTCGCATATCTTCATAACGCGAGGCACGTCAGTTTGACCAGAGTTAGACATGAGAGTGTAAAGTGATCCGCCTGCCACAAGCTCCATCGCGATATAAGGCATGCCGTCAGAAATGCCATAAGAATAAACTTGTGCGATATTAGGATGAATGAGCCTAGCAGCTGACTGTGCTTCGCGTTTGAATTTTTCAACGAATTGCTGGTCTGAGCCATACTCTTTAAGCATTACCTTAACAGCGACTGGACGATCGAGCATCTTATCTCTGCCCATATAAACGCCACCCATACCGCCGCGACCTAATTCGCGCTCAAGTAAAAGGTTGCCAGTCTCGCCGAAAACGCATGGCGTTTGAATCAACTGTTCACTCATCTTATTATCCTCCATCCACTAAAAGGCCAAAAAACGACGCTTGCTACGCCGCATAAATTCTTTTGGGGGACAACACCCCAATATCTACTATCGAAACTATTATTGAAATTATCTCCACAAGCATAATACTCGCCCTCTCTCATCGTGACACTTAATGGCGAGCCAGGAACTGGATGCTCTAATTTATAAGTCTGACCGGGCGATGCCTTCATACGTTTTATATAATGAATCCCTTGGGCTAAACCATCGATCCCTGTAGTAGAAAATATCATGACCTCGCCAGTACGAGGACGCATAAAATTCCAACGCCAGCGATTAACAAATATAAAATCGCCAGTTGTAACATAGCCCTTCCAAACTGTTTCCCCCTTGCGAAAAGAACGCCCCGCAATCTCTGCGCACGCGTCAGTCGGGAGTTTAAAGGAGTCTCTAGAAAGGCCTACTCGAACATTTGCAAAGCCATCGTTGCGCGGTTCAACTCGAGCTATCCCCGCAGAAGGCGCTTTACACTCCACATAACGCGAACCTGTCCACACCCACTTAAGCGCAGAAAGCGGAAATGTGTCCCACGTTGTCTTTTCTGATACCTGCTTAGTGTGATATCCCCACAGTGTAGGTTGCATCGACCCTGTGGGGATATTAAACGGTTCATAGAAATAAGCGCGGAAACACATCGCCACGCTTATTGCTACTACAAGCGTATCAAGCCATTCTTTGCCGTAATCGGAAAATGTTTTTTTCATCAAGTACGGTAATTAGGCGCTTCTTTCGTTATTGTAATATCGTGCGGACGCGCCTCACGTTGACCAGCGGCAGTAACACGATAGAACTTGCCTTTCTTCTGAAGCTGCTCTATCGTTTTCGCGCCGCAATAGCCTAAAGACGCTCTAAGACCACCACAGAACTGAGTCATGATGCTCTTGACATGGCCAGAATAAGGCACCATACCCTCAATACCCTGAGGTACCAAGCTATCATCATCCTCGTTATCTTGGAAATAACGCGCACGTGAGCCCTTGCCGTTTTTCAACGCAGCCATTGAACCCATACCACGATAGACGACATATTGTCGACCATTTGAATAGATTTTTTCACCAGGACTTTCTTCAGTTCCTGCAAGAACAGAACCGAGCATCACAGAATCAGCGCCAGCAACAATAGCCTTAGGAACGTCGCCAGAAAGCTTTATGCCACCATCGGCAATCACCGCTACACCTGATCCGCGAAGAGCTTTTGCTGCTTCATAAACTGCCGTAAGCTGCGGAATACCAACGCCACAAACGACGCGAGTAGTGCAAATAGAACCTGGACCAATACCTACTTTAACAGCATGAGCGCCTGCTTTTGCAAGAGCCTTTGCAGCTTCGCCTGTAGCGATATTACCTGCAATTACATCGATATTTGGATAATGCTTAACGATGTACTTAGTCATATCCATAATACCTTTGGTGTGGCCGTGAGCAGAATCTACTACCACTACATCGACACCAGCCTCGGCAAGTTTCTCCATTCTAGAGAGGTCTCCCTTGCCACCAGAGACAGAGGCACTAACACGCAAGCGAAAATCTGAGTCAAGGTTGTAACTGGAATCTGAGTTCTCAACAATACGTCTAACATCAGTAAAACTATAAAGACCAGCAACACGATTGCGCTTATCTACAATTGGCAACTTACCAATCTTATGATGACGCATAATCTCATAAGCTTGAGCAAGCGTAGTGCCAGGCTTAGCAGTGACAAGATTTTTCTGCATCACATCTCTAAGCTTTGCCGCATTCATCGGCGCAAAACGCATATCGGACGATGTTATCATACCGACGAGATGTTCCTCTGCATCAAGCACTGGGAAACCGCTGAAAGCAAGTTTCCTGCGAGACTTCTCGCTTCTAAGATAACCGATATCATCATCTTCGTGGAAGCATACGGGATCAGCAATAAGACCGCTAAGATGTTTTTTAACTATCTTAACTTGGGCGGCCTGTTCATCCTCTTCAAGATTTTTATGAATAACACCAATTCCTCCAGACAGCGCCATTGCAATTGCCATAGGCGCCTCTGTTACTGTATCCATCGCAGCGGAGATAAAAGGAATTTTCATTTTAACTCGGCTCGTAAGCTTTGTATCTAGCTTTGTATCATCTGGAAGAAAATCTGCGTATTGAGTAACTAACGTAACATCATCATACGTTAGCCCCTCATACGGAAAAGTCTTCATAAATGCGTCAAGGTACTTATTCGTGCTATTCATTCAGCCTCCAAAGTTTTATATGTGCTTTTCCTTGTGTATTATACACGAAAAAATAGGTAAAATCAACTAACTAAAATATGATACACTATAAAACATGCAAAACGAAATATTTTCTAGAGCTAGGCAGTTACTTGGTGATAAGACTATTGCCGTCTTATCAGAGGCTAAAATACTAATTGTTGGTACCGGCGGAGTTGGTAGCTGGTGCGCAGAAACGCTAGTAAGAACTAGTGCTATTAACGTAACTCTCGTTGATTGCGACATTGTCGCGCCTTCAAATATTAATCGCCAGGCTATGGCAAAGCCTAGCACAATTGGCGAGCCAAAAGTTTTTGCACTAAAAAAACATTTACTTGAGATTTCTCCAAATGCTAAAATTGAAGCATATAATTTGAAATATGAAGTAGGATCCGCTGGGCATCCTCCCTTTGTATTTTCAAACTATGACTATGTTATTGACGCAATTGACTCTGTTGACTCAAAAGTATCTCTAATAATTTCTGCTTTATCATCTGAAAATACGACTCTTTTCTCTTCTATGGGAGCAGCTTTAAGAACAGATCCAAGTCGCGTAAAAAGTTCTGATTTCAAAAAAGTAACCGGCGATGGTCTAGCAAGAGCCATTAGAGGAAGATTTAAAAAAAATCAAAGCTGGCCTAGCCGCTCCTTTACAGCCGTTTGGTCTGACGAAACACCTGTCGTTCAAGGCGTAGACGCGCTAGCAAGAGGCTCATTAATGCAAGTAACCGCCGCATTTGGGCTTAAACTAGCACAGCTTGTAATCTCTTCTGCGCAGCAAAAAGGCGCACAACACAAAGCTTAAATTATTCAAGTCTCGACTTCTGCCGCGGATCAAAGGCATCTCTTAAGCCTTCTCCAATTAAAACGGCAAGCATCATAACCACAAACAAAGCGATAGCAGGAAAAACAACTAACCACCAAGCCTCGGGGTGTTGCTGCGCCTGAAATAGCAACTCGCCACAGCTTGGCGTCATTGGTGGCAAGCCAAACCCTAGGAAGTCTAACGCCGAAAGCGACGCCACAGCACCAAGCAAAAGAAATGGAAACAATGTTATTAACGGCGTAAGCGCATTAGGCAAAATCTCCTTAAAAATTATATGCAACGTACCAAAGCCTTGAACACGAGCTGCTTCAACAAATTGACGCGTACGAAGGCGCAAAAACTCTGCTCTCATATAATAAGAAACTGCAATCCAATTAAAAACTCCATAGCAAACAAGAAGCACTGTAAATGACCTACCTACCGTTGAACCAATAAACGTCATCACATAAATAAACGGCATCGCACTCCATATCTCTGTCAAACGCTGAAATACTATATCTATTCTTCCACCAAAATACCCTTCAATAGCCCCAATAATAAGCCCAAAAAAAAGCCCCGATAGCGCAAGCGCAGTTGCAAACAACAAAGCGATTCTCAACGCATGAACTATTCGAGAATACACGTCTCTTCCTGACGAATCTAGCCCAAAGTAATGACCAGGGCAAGGACGAAATGGAAAAGAAACTTTTTCTTTTCCTATTTTATGTTCGATTACGTTTGGTTGTTCTTTATGCTCCATAAATACGCGAACATATCCTTCTTTTTGTGTTTGCGTAATTTTATAATCATCTTTATTTATTGACTCTAACGGCCCTTCTACATCAAAAATCTCACCAGATGGCAATTGTGAATAGCGAACAGTTTTAATATCATACTCGTTTCTAACAACATCCTTTAGATATGGCTCTAATTCGCCAACAGGAGTTATGCGATGTGGACTATAAGGACAAACAAAATCTGCTAATAAGCAAAAAACAAATAGCCCAATAAAACAAAGAAGCGACCACCATGCGCGGCGAATTCGCATAAATGAGGCTATACGTTTTTTTGTTATAGAAGAAATCACGATTTTGAACTGAAACTTATTCGAGGGTCCACAACTACATACAGAACATCTGAAACTAAATTACCAAAAAGCTGAAAGACGGCAGTTAACGATAGTAGGCCAAGAAATACAGCGTAGTCTCGCGCTATAAGTGCGTCCCATGACAAGCGCCCCATTCCAGGAATCTCAAAAATAGTTTCTACTATAATTGAGCCGGCAAATAACAGCGAAAAGACTGATCCTAAGCCAGTTACTAAAGGTATCATAGCATTTCTAAATGCGTGCATCCAAATAGCGCGAGTGCGACTGGCACCTTTTGCTATTACTGTTCGAACATAGTCAGAAGAAATTTGATCTAATAGAGAGTTCTTCATCAACAAACTCAACATTGCAAAAGAGCCTGCCACATAGCACGCTAATGGCGCAAACATTGACTCCTCTGATGACGGCATGAGAGTTTTAAGCATCATACCTAGCGCAAATGTAGGAATTGCATACGATGCAAAAACTATTAACGATGAAGCTGCATCGAAAAATTGTCGGTGTTTTAGAGCCTTAATAACTCCTAACGGGATACAAATTAAATAAGTTAAAAAGAACGATGTTAACCCAAAAAGAACAGAAATGGGGATTCTTCTTTTGATAAGCTGCCAAACAGTTTTTTCTGGATGATCATAACTTGGCAGCATAAGCCCCATTTTATTTACAACTAAGTAATTGTAGTATTGGACAAAAAAAGGCTTATCAAAACCAAATTGCGCTTCAAGTTCTTTGCGATATGTTTCTGAGACGCCCTGTGCTGATGTCTGCATAGTTTGAGCAGATTCTCCTCCCGCTCCAATACCCTTCATTCTCATTAAACGAAGTTCAATTGGCCCACCTGGGAGAAATCTCGTTAAAGCAAAGCAGACTAATGTAATACCGAGAAATGTCGGCACTATTAAGAGTATTCTTCTAAGTATATAAACGAGATGTTCCATTAAAACGTCCGCTGAATACCGATAGAAAGACTATATACTACAGAAGTGTCTTCATTAAGTGCTAGTAAAGAACTCCCTTCAAACCTAATCGCCCAAAAATCACTTAAATAATAATAAGCTCCCACTCCTGCACTAGGCCCGTACTGTCCACCATTAAACCAACCAGCCGCGCCAAATGTAAAAAATGGGTCAAATCTCTCACAACCGAAAAGCAAATCAAACTCTTCCCATGCACCAAAGTGACACAAGGAGCGGACTGCTAAAGACGGCTTATCTTCATATATACCTGTCTCTAACTCTAGCGCAAATCTCTCTGTAAGATAGACACCAAAACTAATTGTCGAACCAACTTTATGCCGCATATGAGAAGAGTCTCTAGGCAAAATCGCACTAGCACTTATCGTTGTATAATAAGTATTATCAAACTCAAATGCACTTAAATTTAAGGCACCTAGCAAACTAATAATAAGAATAAACTTTTTCATATACCTTTAGTAGTATATCATATATTTCTTTCAAGGTCTCTTATCCATTTTAATTCGCGCCTACGCATCCTCATCGCATCAGACAAATTAGAATCATCTGCTCCAGAGAGATGATCCATACCATGAGCTATATACAAAAGAAGTTCTTTCTCTGCCGTCCACGCTCCCTTTGAGCGCTGTAAAGCACGCTCACAGTTTACATATAACTCGCCGTAAACGCCGTCCGCTTCGCCAGGCATTGGATCATAAGGCTGAGTTATCACATCCGTAGCTCCCTCAACATCCATTATCGCGATATGAGCCTGATTAGAAAGTTCATCATCTTGAAGGATAATCGTTACTTGCTGCATAAGAAAGCCGCCCCTTCTAGCAGAACGTTCTGCAAAATATTTTGCATACTCTTTAAGTTCTTTTCGCGTTAAATTAAACGCCTTAGGAAGCGCTCCATCTATTATGATTTGTGCCATTTGCAAAACCTCTTTATCGGACAATCTTCGCATTTCGGTCTTTGACCACCACAACGCGTTTGGCCAAATGAAACAAGATAACTATTCCATGTTTTCCAATATCTTATTGGCAACACTTTTCGAAGCGCCATTTCTGTTTCATAAGGAGTTTTTGTTTTAACTAACTCTAGTCTATTTGATATTCGATGAACATGAACATCAACACAAATCGCGGGCAAATCAAAGCCAATAGCCACAGTAAGATTAGCCGTTTTACGACCAACACCTGGTAAATTACATAATTCTTCAACAGTTGATGGCAGAACCCCACCAAAAAGCTCATCCAAAACAACTGGTAACTTTTTTAAATGGACAGCCTTTGCCCTATAAAACCCAACAGGATAAATAAGCTTTTCAATTTGCTTTGTAGTCAGACGTCTTAAATCATTTGGCGTAATCTTACCTGGAGTTTCTCCATGAGAAAAAAGACGCTTGACAGCTCCTGCTGTGCAAGCATCTTTTGTGCGAGAGGAAAGAATCGTTCCTACTAATACAGAAAAAGGGTCGTCTGTCTGCGCTTTAATAAGCTCTATAATCGGCGCATTTGCGGAAATAAATTCCTTTTTAAGCGCTCTATTTACCTCTGGAATATCAGACGTCGTCATTATCTGACGACGCCTTTACCAGTAATAATATACTTATAAGTTGTAAGCTCCTCTAGCCCCATGGGTCCGCGCGCATGAAGCTTATCTGTCGATATGCCTATCTCCGCACCCATTCCGAACTCTGCTCCATCTGTAAAACGAGTAGAGACATTATGATATACACTGGAGGAATCAACACCGGCTAAGAATTTTGCCGCTGCTACTTCATCCATTGTGACGATACAATCGGAATGACCCGATGAATTTTTATTTATAAACTCAATAGCGTCATCAAGGCTAGAAACTGTTTCAACATTTATATCTAAAGAAAGATACTCCGTCCCCGCTTGACCAGCATGAAGGGTAACGCCCTTCTTGCTAGCCCAATCATTTACCATCGGCATAAAAGAAGACGCTACTGCCTCATGCACAAGCAAACACTCTGCGGCATTACACACTCCAGGGCGCTGGGTTTTGGCATTGTCGAGAATCTTTAGCGCCATATCTAAATCAGCGTTTTTATCAACATAAATATGGCAAATACCTTTGTAATGTTTCAACACGGGCACGAGCGAAGCCTCGCAGACAGCGCGGATAAGACGCTCTCCTCCTCTAGGTATAGCCATATCAACTAAACCTGTGGCGCGAACAATCTCCGCAACTGCTTCATGCTCAAGACGCTCTACAAATTGTACTGCATCGCCTGTCACGTCTTTAATGCATTCATAAAGCGCGGCATTAGTGCAAATCGCTTCCTTGCCACCACGCAAAATAATCGCATTACCCGCTTTTAAACAAAGAGCAGCCGTATCAATAAAGACATTTGGTCTAGACTCGAATATCACCGCAATAACACCAAATGGTACGCGGCGCTTTTCAATCTTAATACCTGTAGGCCTATCTCTAGTCCAGATTACATCACCAACTGGATCTTTAAGTGATTTAATAAGCCTAACACCTTCAACCATAGAATCGAAACGAGACTTTGTAAGCTCTAGTCTATCAAGCATCGCACCAGATATACCGGCTTTTTTAGCGGCTTGAATATCTTGCTTATTTGCACTTGAAATCTTATCAAAGTTTGCCTCAAGCTTATTGGCAAGCGCTTCAAGCATTAAATCTTTCTGTTCTGTTGAAAGAAGAGCTATTTTATGAGAAGCGCTACGCGCTTTTTGAGCCATCTCAAGAATATAAGATTTGATATCCATTTCAATGCCCTCCTTAAATGCGACGGGGAGTTTCTATTCCTAGCAATGCTAGGCCAGTGCCGAGAACGCGCGCAAATAACGCACAAAGTGAAAGCCTAGCAATCTTGACGCTTTCCTCACTCTTAAGAATTGGAGAGTTTTGATAAAAGCTAGAATAAAGCTGTGCAAGTTGAAAAAGATAATCAGCCAATAACGAAGGCTTATATGCCTCTGCTGCTCTAACGACAACGTTAGGAAATTCTAGTAACTGCAACGCAAGTCGCTTCTCAGAAGGCTGAGCTACTGCAAACGTGTTAGTAAGAGAGCTCTCTTCCACTTCTGCCTTATCCATTAGCGAACAAACTCTAGCATAAGCATATTGCAAATACGGCCCAGAATTACCCTCAAGAGCTAGAGCCTTATCCCAATCAAAGTCGATTGCTGTGGCAGGGTCATGAGAAAGATCTGCATATTTAACTGCTCCATAGCCGATTTGCTCAGCAAGTTTTTCTGTATCAGCAAGATTTTCTATACTACCAGCATTTCTATTTGAAACGATTTCTAGCGCGCGGCGTTTAGCCTCTGCAAGCAAATCATCGAGGCGTATAAGATTACCCTCGCGAGTAGAAATAGCCTTACCTTGGAAAGACATTAGCCCAAATGGCACATGCACAAGCTTTACATCAGCAAAGCCCGTTTTTGCTGCTATAGAGAAGAATTGTCTAAAGTGTAGCTTTTGCCTATCATCAGTAACATAAATTATACGCTCTGGATTGTATTCTGCCACACGGCTTTCTACGCAAGCTAAATCACTAGTAGTATAATTATATCCGCCATCTGACTTTCTTACTATCGCTACTCCTAGCTTCTCTTCTGCCAAATCTACAATTAATGCCCCTTCACTTTCTTTGGCCAAACCCACTTTAAGAAGTTTTTCAACTACACCAGGCATCATTGAATTATAAAAAGATTCGCCGCGGTACGTGTCAAACTTAACGCCGAGCTTGGCGTACATGCGCTCAAACTCGCCAATAGAGATATCTATAAAGCGTTTCCAGAGTTCAGTGTTGGCCTCGTCGCCCTGTTGCAACTTAACGAGTTCCGCTCGGCAGGCATCCTTCCACAGACCATCTTCTTCTTTGGCTTTTGCTGCAGAAAGAACATAGCACTTTTCGAGATTTGCTACTGTAAGATTTTCTCTTTCTTCGTCGGTTAAACATTCGCGATAACCCTTAATAAGAATGCCAAACTGCGTCCCCCAGTCTCCTAGGTGATTATCTGCAATAACTTCATAACCAAGCGAGCGAAAAATCCTATCAATCGCACAACCAATTACAGTTGAACGGATATGACCAATATGCATCTGCTTTGCGGCATTGGGAGAAGAGTAGTCTATAACTATTTTTTTACCTGCCCCAATCGCTGGAATAAGACAAGACTTAGAATAACAAAGTTCTCTAAGCCTTCCTGAAAGCCATTGTGAGCCTACTGTGAGATTTAAAAACCCAGGACCAGCAACTTCAACCTTCTCAAATACTTTTTCGTCTTTAAGCTGTTCTGCCACGTCAGAGCCTACCTGACGAGGATTTAGCTTATTCATCTTTGCATACTTAAGAGCATCATTACATTGATAATCGCCAAACTTTGCATCTGTAGCTGGAACTACGCGAACCCATGAAAAATCAACACCTGGATAAGCACGCTGAAATGCAGACTGAATTATTTCGTCTAGACTCATAACTTTAAGGCTCCCTATCTTAAAAAATTTTATTGTATTATATCAAAATTAAGCTACTTTTGCGAAGTATCTTCATTTTTAACAGGAGAATGGGTATCTTTTTTAATGCTAGATTGACGAATTTCTTTAATGATTCGTCTTAAGCGTGCTAGTTCCATCTCTCTTGGGCCGCGCCGCTCGTATGTTCCATCAGCCATTTTAGAAGAAAAGATCTCTTTGCCCGCGTGAAGTAGCTTCGTACTGCTTCTCAACAGCTGGATAAAACTTAGGTAGCCACTCTTTGATTTCAGCAAGTTCTTTTTTAATGAGCTCATCTCCAATTTTGCGAGTTTCTTCACTAGCAAAATCATCAAGCCACTCCCTAAACGTAAGAACTGCATTAATCTTACAGAATTTACCTTCGCGCCCAGTTTTCAAAGCGTCCATTATGCAGCCACCAGTGCGACCACATCTGTAGCCAGCGGTGCAAAAACTAGTAATTGTGCCGCGTGAGGCTAAATAACGAACCATCTCATCAATTGAACGAGAATCGCCCAACATAAATTGCTGGCGTTCCTTATCCTGCTCTGACTCATGAGCAAAATCGCTATACCCTTTTATTGCGATATTTGATGAGCAATCAAGCTGTGTCATTCCGTAATCTAGAACTCGATTGCGACTCTCTGCCGATTCTCTAGCCGTCACTATAATACCAGTATAAGGAACTGCTAGACGAGCTATCACAATAATTCTAGCAAATGTCTCGTCATCTATTAACCAAGGCGAACGCTCAGGAACATCTGTCCCCGAGGCTGGCTCAAGGCGCGGGAAGGAAAGCGTATGAGGGCCAATATTAAACCATCTCTCCAAATCTCTGGCATGCATCACTGTCGCAAGAAGCTCGTAGCGCCAATCGCAAAGCCCATAGAGAACACCAAAGCCTACGTCATCAACTCCCGCCTCTAAACAGCGATGAAAACATGTAACCCGCCAATCATAATCGCCTTTGACGCTCCACTTTGGATGCATCGACTCATAAAGTTTGCGATTATAAGTTTCTTGAAAAACTTGAAAAGTACCAATACCGACGCTTCTTAAAACTTTAAGATCTTCTATCGGCAATGGGGCAGCATTAACGTTTACTCTACGAATACCAACCTTGCATCCACTCTTTGGCGCTGGCACTTGTCTTGAATAACAATTTTCAATAGTCTCAGCAATGTATTTAGTAGATGTATCTGGATGCTCGCCATAAACAGCAATAACACGCTTATGACCTATTCTGCCAGCTAACACATCAAGCTCCTCATTGAGCTCATCCATCGTTAGCTTACGACGCACTTGTAATGAATTGCCTTCTCTAAATCCGCAGTATTTGCACCCATTTACACATAAGTTCGACATGTATAAAGGAGCAAAAACAACTATACGATTATCATAAACTTTTTTCTTAATGCGCAATGCTGCCGCGCGCATTTCAGAGAAAAGCCCTTCGTCCTTAACTTGCATAAGAACTCCCACCTCTTCAGGTGATAGAGTTTCACAAGTTGATTCACTCTTTGCGATTATCTCGCGCACTCTTACTGGATCAACTTCACTTGAGTCAATCTGCGAGATAATCCTCTGAATCTCGGCGTCGTCAATAAAGTGACGACCGCCGGGAAGGAATTTGTTTATCTCGGAGCGGATGATGAAATTTGTACGATAATCATCCGCTCCGCTAAACTTGCGGATCTTTGAGCAGTCAGCCATTTTTTTGTTGACGCTGGTCTCCCAACATCAATTAATTGCAGCAAAGCTTATAAAGAACACCTGCAACAACAGCCGAACCGATAACGCCAGAAACGTTCGGGCCCATCGCCTGCATCAATAGGAAGTTCGTTGGGTCGTTAGAAAGGGAAACCTTGTTAACGACACGTGCTGCCATAGGAACAGCTGAAACACCTGCCGCACCGATAAGGGGGTTGATCTTCTGCTTAGAGAAGAGATTCATAAGCTTGCCCATAAGAACGCCAGCTGCAGTACCAACGCAGAACGCAATAAGTCCCAAAGCAAGAATGCCGAGCGTTGTGCCAGAAAGGAACTTCTCGCAAGCAAGCTTGGAACCGACTGAAAGACCAAGCATAATCGTGATGATATTAATTAGAGAATTTGACATCGTATCGGAAATGCGAACTACCGACGCGCCAGCTTCTTTTGCGAGGTTACCAAGCATAAGAGCACCAATCAAAGGCACTGCAGATGGCAACAATACAGCGCAAAGAAGAAGTACGACTAATGGGAAGCAAATTTTTTCAATCTTCGTAACCTCACGAAGCGGAGGCATCTTGATAAGACGTTCTTCTTTCGTCGTCAAAGCCTTCATGATTGGCGGCTGAATAATTGGCACTAATGCCATATAAGAGTATGCAGCAACTGCAATCGCGCCCAAAAGGTCAGGTGCAAGACGAGATGTGAGCCAAATTGCTGTAGGACCGTCAGCACCACCAATAATACCAATCGAAGCAGCCGCCTTAACTGGATCGACACCACCGAAATAATCTGCACCAAAAAGCGCGGCAAGACCAAGCGCACCAAAGAGTGCGAAGAAAATGCCGAACTGTGCCGCACCACCCAATAGAGCCATCTTGGGGTTAGCAATAAGTGGACCGAAGTCTGTCATCGCGCCAACACCCATAAAGATCATAATGGGGAAGATGCCCGTGTCAATACCAAACGAGAAGAAGTAATACAAGAAGCCACCAGGCTCAACTATACCAGCCGACATAACAGGCACTCCACTTTCCAAGAAAGAGATGACGCCAGAATGCATCATTGCAGGAGCTGTCACACCAGAAAGCGGGCAGTTCGCGAGAAGTCCGCCAAAGCCAATCGGCAAAAGAAGAAGCGGTTCAAAGCCCTTAACAAGAGCTAGGTAAATCATCAATAAACACAAAGGAATCATGATGAGCTGCCCTAAACCATAGGACATTCCCAAAAGCATCTTTACGGGATGACCTTCTACGAACGCACCACTATCTTTAAAATAACCGCCGTGCCATTTTAAATCCTTGTCATAATAACCATTACGGTTAGCGCTGAAAGGTTTCTTTTCTGGACGATCAGCCTCGGCGAAATCACCAGTGATATAAGCTGGTGCGCTTGACTGAATAAAGCCAGCAATACCAGTCTCACCGATAAGGCCCTTAGTTTTATTAAGAGTTTGGAGCCACTTTGGCGTTTCATCGGCGGCAAACGCACCGAAAGAAAACGCTAAGGCGAATAACGCTGTTATTAAATGTTTCATCTTATTTCCCTTAAACTTCTAAAGTTTAGCCAATAACTGCGAGCGTGTCGCCCGTTGCAACCTTATCGGTGGCATTTACTGTAATAGTAACAGTACCATCGCAAGTAGCCGTAACAGGCGTCTCCATCTTCATAACGTCCATAACGAGAATTTCGTCACCCTTTGAAACTCTCTGGCCATTGGTAGCTGTAACGCGAAGGATTGTTCCAGGAACTGGGGCTTTGATTTCTTCGCCACCAGCAGGAGCTGCTGCCGCCGCAGGAGCGGCCTTAAGACCAGCCTCAGCCTTGAAGGCAACTTCCTTGCCATTGACAACTGCCTTATCGCCCTTAATTTCAACGCCATAAGCCTTGCCGTTAATCGTAACAGTAACAGCACCGCCCTTAGCAGCTGCAGGCTTTTCTTCTTCTGCGAAACGGCAGCCCATTGGAGCCTTTGAAGGATCCTTAAGGAAGAGAATGCCCTTTTCAAGGCAAGAAGCTGCGATAAAGATATTCTCGTCGGTGACAGGAAGTCCAGCATCTTCAAGCATCTTCTTAGCAACTGCGCCGCCCTTCTTAGGGTCAGCGTCGTTCATCTCAAGAACCGTCTTCGTGGTAGGCTCGCTGTATGCTTTATTAAGATCACTTGAAGCCATAAATTCAGAAGCCTTCTTAACGATCTCTGGGTCTGGTGGAACAGGAGTCTTGCCAAAGTAGCCAAGAACCATCTTCGCATAACCAGGGGCAAACTTCTTGAACTTGCCGAACATGACGTTCTGAATAGCCTGTTGAGCATAGAACTGGGAGACAGGAGTTACAGAAGTGCCGAAGCCGCCAAGACGGACACAATCGTACATTTCTGCAATCATGTCATCATACTTATCCATCATATTGTTGTCACGAAGCATTTGAGTATTGGCGGTAAGAGCACCACCAGGCATCGGGCTCCAAACAATCTGAGGATTGACGTTCATAGCTTCTGGCGGGAGGAAGTATTTCTTCATCGCGTTCTTGAAGCTATCCTCAGCCTTCTTGACCTTGTTGATATCAAAGTCGAAACCGAAATCTGGATCGCCATCAAGGCAGTGCCACATCGTAATGATGTCGGGCTGGCAAGTTCCGCCGGACATCGGCGCCATCGAAAGGTCGATACCATCAGCGCCGCCCTGAAGAGCCGCCACATAGCAAGCAACACCATTACCGGCCGTCTCGTGACTGTGGAACTGAATGTGGATATCATTACCAAGAAGCTGACGAGCAAGCTTCATCGTATTGTAAACGGTAGCAGGCGTCGCGGTACCAGAAGCATCCTTAAAGCAGACGCGATCGAAAGGAATACCAGCGTCCATAATGAGTTTCAAGCGATCGCGATAGAACTCAGGCGTGTGCGTACCCTGATTGTCAATTCCAGGAGGAAGGCCCATCATCGTGACGGTAACTTCGTGGTTAAGACCAGCGTCATGAATACACTGGCCAGACCACTTGAGGTTATTGACGTCATTTAAAGCATCAAAGTTACGAATTGAGCTCATGCCATGCTTCTTGAACATATCAGCATGAAGCTTAATCATATCAGAACTCTGAGACTCAAGCCCTACGACGTTAACACCGCGAGAGAGCGTCTGAAGGTCTGCTTCAGGAGCTGCCTTACGGAAAGCGTCCATTACATCGAAAGCGTCTTCTTGGCAGTAGAAATAGCAGCTCTGGAAACGCGCACCGCCACCAGCCTCAAACCAGCGGATACCAGCGTCATAAGCCTCCTCAACGCATGGGAGGAAATCTTTGGAGAGAACGCGCGCACCGACAACACTCTGGAAACCGTCGCGGAACGCAGTGAGCATGAACTTAACGTTTTTCTTAGCCATTTTTATTTTTCCTTTATTATAAAACCAACAACAAACTTAAATACCCTTCATCGCAACGGCGATAGCAACAGCGATGTTTTCGTCATCGTTTGACGCAACCTTCGCAGGAGACTTCTTAGGCGCATCCTTAGGGAAAATTGAGTCAAAAGGCACAAGCGCCTTACAAGCTACGTTTGTAACTAAAATAAGAATGCCTAAAAAGAGATAAACAATACCCATGCCCGCAATGAGCAACACCAATCCCTGTCCTAACTCTGCCATTTTTTAACTTCCTTAATATTTAATTTTAAAATCAAACCCTTACTCATCAATATTGATAAGTTCAAGCGTATCGAAATTTATTTTACGGTAATAACAATTTCTGGGTTCTCCTGCCTTGTTCTTTGTATGGCAAATACCACCGCGGCAAGGACGCACTAAATATAAAAGCGAATTTTGCTCGCAGTTGACATACGCCTCAATAAGGTCGAATGTTTCACCAGAAGTTTCACCCTTGAACCAAATTTTATTGCGGCTGGTGGACCAAAGGATAAGTTTGCGCTTAGCAAAAGACTCTTTCATTGCGTGTTCATTCGTGTACGCAACGAGTATAACTTCTTTGGTATCAATATTTTGAATAGCTACTGGAATTACGCCTGGATCAATCTCGACACCAGATGCGCGCGAATCTGCGACTTGTTTGCCAACTTTCTCGAGTTTTGTAAAATCGAGAGTTAAATTCAACGATTCTTCAAGTTGCCCCATAATTTTACCTAATTTGTGTTAATATTTGCGTATTATATCAAAAAATATGTTCATAATCCAGCAAATTTCACGCGGATTTTGATTCCAAAAATTGTACAATTAAATGAGTCAAATCGGAAAGGCAAGGTGGCGAGGTGGCAAGGTGAAGAGAGGATAGTTTGAGTGAGGGAGTTAGGGAGTGCAAGGTGAAGACTAAAGGTGAAGGTGAACAATGGAGAGTTAAAAGTTTGAGTTCGAGAGCGGAATAGTAAAAAAACGTACATTCTCTAACTCGAAACTCCAACTAATCTTAATCTTGTTTTTATTTCTTTGCTTTCGCTTCTTGGAGATTTGGAGTTTTGGAGGGATTGCGCAAGGCGGTAATGAAATCCACTCTTCACCTTCGCCTTCACCTCAAACTTTCTAAACCTCCTTAACCTAACTCAAGCTTTGCGTAAATCTCCAATTCTACTCTCCAACTCCCTCACTTCATCACTCATAACTCTCAACTCATAACTAGCCCCTGAGCATCCTGTCTATTTCCAGCTGACCGTGCCGCTCTCGGAGATGCTCACTTCGCGGAAGAAGTCAATGAGGTAGCTCTTGGCGCAGTGTCCATATGGATAGCCCGCAAACACAGGGCAGTCGAGCGTCTGCGCATAGACCGGCAGAAAGGCATCGAGCGCCTTGCGCTCCTCGCCTGCGTGGCGGAAATCCGCGAACACGACTGCGGCGGCATCCCTCAGGTAGCCGCTGTCGCGCATCGTCTCGAGGAACTTCTTCAGGTCAGCCGCCGGATAGTGCGCCGTGCACTCGATGAACACCACCCTTCCCGCCGCAGAAGGCGCGAACTTCGTGGCGGTGGCGAGCCTGTGCACCCTTTCGAGGTGTCCGCCCATTGGCAGACCCTTCGCCGCGCCCGCCTTGAGCACCTTCACCTTCACTGGCTTGAGTGGCGCGCCTTCGAGCATCGCCCTGAACCACTTGGCGGAGGCCGCGTCCCATTGCGAAAACGACGAGATCATCGACCCAGAATACGGATGCCCCGCCTTCTGCGAAAGCATCGTGTTCACGATAAGCGTTATGTCGCTGAATCCGACGACGCGCATCTCGCGCGAACGAAGCTTCTCCCAGTCAATCTTGCCAATAAGGTCGATGGCGCCCGACCCGCCGCGTGCCATGACGATGATGTCCACCTCTGGATCCAGCCACATCTTCTCGAAGTCCTTCACGCGGTCCTCGGCCGCCGCCCGCTCCTTCACGCGCACGAAGTCGCCGAGCTTCACCTTGTACCCGGCCTCCTCGAGCATCTGCACGCCCCTGTCGAGCATCCGGCGCTCCGGCACCGACGCCGGCGCCAGGATTCCCACCGTCTTCACGTCCTCGGGGAACAGCCCCTTCACGGACGACAATCTTCTCGCGGCGGGCTTGTCCGCTCCCATCGCAGTGCAGCAAAGCACCGCCCCGTACACCAAACCTATCAACTTGACCACTGACTACTGACCCCTAAGGACCATTAAGGACTATCTCACCGTAAGAATGAATCCGCCGCGGTACCACTCTATTCCACCAAGTTCTCCGCCTGTATTTATCTTGCCTGACGAAACTCTCGATGCATAATCGCCGCCAGTCCAACCTTTGCCGTCGTTATGAGAAAGCGACATTACACGAATTTTAGTGTTATAGAAATAAAAATAAGAATCGGACGATTCAAAAATAATATCTTTAACTTTCATGATTGCGCCGTCGCCAAACGACGATCCATCGTTAATCATGCGTACATAAGCGCCCGATCCAATAACAAGCGTCGCTTTTTTGTAAGCAACCCTTGGATCACCGTCTGCCACCATCGGCAGCTGAGTAAGCCCTGTGCCATAATTTGTATAGATGTACTGCCTGCCCTCGATGTAGATCGTGCCACCGTGGTGGCCGTCGCCAGGGAGTTCCTTGTAGATTGTACCGCCATGTGTGCCGTCGTTGTCGTTGTTCTGCGTTGTGATCGTAAGCGACGCAGAAGGAGACCAATCCGCCCCGGTGCGCTGGTAGATGGCGATTCTCCCCGCTCCGCCCTTCCAGCAGGTAAGCGGCTTTGTCGAAGATGTGGGGGCCGGTGCGGCAGTCACAAGGCCAGAGCCCTTCAGTGTCCCGACCTTGAGGCAGATCGCGCCAGGGGCACCACATGCATTTGTGCCGCGATGCGAGCGCACGTTTATCTCCCCGTCAACCGTGAGGTCGCCGACGACATCGAGATATACCGCTCCCGCGCCGCCGCTCGCTCCGCCGGCGCCAGGTAGTATCGGCTCAAAGATGGAGTCGTTGCACGGCACATAGGTGCTGTTATATGAAATCGTACTGCCGTGCCCGCCACCGTTGGTGTTGCCGGCATTGTTCTTGGTGTTGTTCTTCGGCCCATACTGCGACTCAAAGCCAAGGCCAGAGAGTGCAATCTTCGCCCCTGCATCAATAGCCATGTCACCGCCTACGGTCATGTAGATCCTGTACGAGAAGGATTTGCCGTTCGACGCGTGTTTCATCTCAGAGCCGCTCTGCATCCAGACATTGCCGCCAACGGCATTAGGAGTATTCATGGAGCTCAAGGTTGCCGTCGCGCCGTTGCACAGGACGAAGTCCCCCGACATCGAAATCGGATATGCGGAGGTCAATGCCGCCTTGCCGCCATCCGCACCACCAAGGGTAATCGAACGGACGTTCACGTTTGCCGTCGAGCCGACAGTCACAGTGACAGTGCCTGACGTGGGGGCGATATAGACCTCGTCGTTCTCGCCGGGGACCTCGCCCGTCGACCAGTTCTCGGCCGTTCCCCAGCTGCCGCTGCCAGGCGCGATCCACTCCACGATGTTGCAGCCGAAGTTCCAGTTCTTGGTGTTGCTGCCAGTGCCGGTAGCCTTCACCTCCGCGCCGCTCAAGGCGTCGCTGTCGCTCACGGTCACGTTGCGGACGCGCTGCCTTGCCGTAAGGGCGAGCGCCCACTGCTCGCCGGGAACCGTGCTTCGTAGGATGTGCGGGTCATTCCCGCGAGACTCGATGTTGCACTGCGCGAACCCGAACTCCTCGCCGGCGCCGAAGGCGAACGTAATCGCGTCTGGAACAACGCAGTAGAACTTGTCCGCCACAAATCCGGTCGGGAGCGTCAAAGTGCCGCCCGCCTTCTCGACATAGACGTTCTCCGCCGTCCCCGAGGCAATGTCAAGTACAGTGTCGCCGTCGCCAAACACCCCGATCCTGTTGCCGCCGTAAACTATCGTTCCGGCCGAATAGAAGGCGTTCGAAACGAGGAGACTGGAGCCGCTGAGCGTAATTGTCGCCCCCGCCTCGTTCGTAATGGAACACATGTAATAGTCCGCGCCCTCGAACACGGGGTAGTTGGCAAGCCCGGACGGGATCCGCAGGCGATCGCCGTTACGGGGCGCGATGCCGACATCCCAGTTGGCGGGATTGTTCCAGCGCGTGTCAGAGCCGCCGGTCCACGTAAACAACGTGCCTTCGGGTATCTCGCCCGAAATGAAGCCCCAGTTGTCGTTGCCGCCGAGATTCGCTGAGCGAAGCGCGGTCGGCGAAACGCCGGTGGCAAGGCTGTTGCTGACCGCAACGTACTCGAAGTTCGCGAGATCTGCATACGGGCCCACGATGTTCATTGTCCACGTGCCGTTCGGCGTATCAGGCTGGAGGATAAGAGGCTTCTCCTCCGTTCCGCGAAACTCGACGGACCCGTTCTCGAGGTTGCGAATCTCTGAGCCCGCGGCAAACGAAATCGTCGCGCCCGGCGAGTTCGTGCAGAAGATGCTGTATGCCTTTACAAGCCCCTCGACGGAGAACGAGCCGTCTTCGCCGGGCATTATCTCGATCGCGCCGCCACCCGCGACAGTGTGGAAGTCGCCATTGCCCGTCACACTTATGCCCTTCTCGACCTTGAGCGTGACGCCCGATGGGATTTCAAGGCGAGCGTAGTTCTTCACTGAGACCTTGCCGAACGGCACATCTATGTCGACTATGGCGTCGTCGAGGCGGCACGCCATTCCCGCATAGGCGGAAATAGAGTCATAGCCCTGGGCAATCAACTCGCCCCTGTCCTCGGCGTCGTTCGCGTTCTCGACATAGATCGATCCAACAGAATGATAGCCGTTGTATTGCTCGCTCAGCACGGGATTGCGCCCGGCGCGCATTAGCCCGGTGTACGCCGAAATGTCGTTCGCGACATACTGCCTCACGGCTATTCGCCCACCGCCGCCGTGCGAATAGTTCGTTGCCCTGCCGGCGCATGCGTTGATTTCGCCATACCCGACAAGCGTTCCGCACTCAATCCAGACGCTTCCGCCAGCAGGAGAGGAATGGGTAGTGTTGCCGCCGTTTGCGGAGACAGATCCGTTCAGCGTAAAGGTCCCGTTCGTGGCCGAGATGTGCACTACGCCGCCGCCGTAGTTGTAGGAGCCGCTGTATCCGCCGCCGCTTCCAGGCTCGTCTGGGCGGCGGATGGACCCAAAGCACTTCCTCGGGGAAATGGCGTATGTCGACGACGAATAGCCGCCCTGCGACGTGCCGCCATACCCCGCTCCCATGTATGCAGTACCTTCAGCAGGCATTGGCCCCATGCCGTAGTAGTAGCCCTTCGCAGTCACGTTGATCGACGCGCCCTCTTCTATCGTCACGTCCCCACCGACTTCGAGGTTAAGCGCATACTTCTTTGCGTTGTCGGCGGTGCCGTGGCATGTGTGCGTAAGCGTTGCCCCCTCGCGCAGGATGACGTCGCCGGAGACTTTGTTCGTGGCGAGGCCGCAGGCGAACTCAATCGCAATTGAGCCCTCGCCGGGGCCGAAGCCGACTTCAAGCCCTGCAAGTTCAAGCGCATTCGTCACGTTGACCGTCACACTCACGCCTTCTGGCGGGCGCGTGACTACGACTGCGCTTCCGGGAGAGGGAAGTATGCCGCCCTGCCAGTAGGTCTCGTCGTAGAAATCGACTATGCTGGAGGTCTCGCACGTGAAAATGCAGTCGGAGGCGCCGCCGAAACGCGCGCTGAACGAAGCGGGCGAATCGACCTCGAACGAAAACTCGTCTTCAAAGATGTCGCCGACGAGCGAGATATCGCCTTCCCACTGCGTGAAGCGGCCCTGTGCGGTAGGAACCGCCGTCACCGTCAGCATAGCGCCGTCATCTTGCCAGCCATTGCCGGTAACAGATCCGAGAAACGCGTCGGAGGAAACAACGGAGATGTACGACTGCGTCTTCCAGTGCCACGAGAGGACACCGAAGCCCGAGGGCGTCACAATGCAGGTGGTGTCGTCCTCGCCGGAGATTGGCGTTGTCGAATCACGCACGACGACGCCATCCATCGAAAGCGTCCATCCGGTGCAGACCGCCCTTCTCCCTTCCGAGATGACGACTGTGGCGGGCGCGGTGTACGTCTTCGGCGTCCCCGCGACAACGTCATCGTCATATCCGTACGCAATCTCGCCGGAGCCGTATTCAACACCCGCGTCAGTCACCACCTGGACGACGGTCGAAAGCGCCGTTGAGCCGTCTACCCTTATGAAGTTTGCGTTGTTCATCGAGTCGTATTCGGCCTTGACCCACTTGGCAGACCGTGGGATGCGCGTAATGCGGGCTTCGTCTACCTGAAGAGGCATCGCCTCCCCGCCAAACTTGAACGCAGCAGACGCCTTCCCTATCGAATCATATGGTTTAGAGATGGTGTTTGTGCTTTTGCTTGCACCGTTAACATACGCCGCTATAGTATTGTTGGCGGCAACATAGACCAGATAGTTCCAGTTGGCGACAAAGCTCGGACAGCTGTCTGCATTAAGGGCGGCGGAACTGCTGGCCTTGCTGTTGCCATAGTATAGCTTCATGTAGTTGACTCTTGTGTCGTATATCTGCTCGACGTAACCGCATCTCAGGGATGCGCTCCCGTAGTTGGCAAACTTGCGCATGATGCTGTTGTAGGACCCTACGCCATCCGGCTTCTTGAACCAGCAGGAGATGGTCAGGCTGTCGGGGAGCCCGTTCGTCGGGTGGATCATGTAGTCGTCGTAGTTTGCGCCTTCAAGCCCGCGGGTGAGGTGCAATGCATTGCCGCAGAACGGGGAGTTTGTCAGGGTCGTCACGGAATACCCGGTCGTGGAGTTGTAGATGTTCGTCACGTTCCAGCCGTGCCCCGTCTCGTCCGCGACACCCGTCTCGGGGTCGTAGGAATTCATGTGCCAGACGCCAACGTATTCCGACCAGACCTCTGTCGAAGCAGGCCTCGCGGCAGCGACGCCGGAACCCCAGAACATGTAAAACTTCGTGTCCGTTCCGGAAATCTCGGGCATCTTCACCCAGACGAGCGAGGTGCCGTCCGTATCCCAAAGCTCGATGTCGCAGGCAAGACGGTTGAGGCCGTCTGCGTCAGTGGCGAAAAAGACGTCCGCGCCGCCCGCAAGGCACTTCGAATAGCTGAATGCGGTTATCGTCTCGGGCGAAACCCTCACGAGCACAGGCAACCTCTTCTGCACTTCATCGCCGCCCGCATAGCCCGCAACGGTAAGCTCCGTCCTGAATCCGGCCTCGGGCATCGTGGTTGTCGGGTACACGCTCGATGTCCTCGGGCCCGCCTTGAAAGGGCGGTCGCCGAGGCTGCCGTAGAAGACTTCATTCTCAGTGTCAAACATGCCGACCGCGCCGTCTGAATCGCGAATGGCCGGCACAAAGTTGCGGTAGTAGGAGCTGTCGGAGCTCTTTTGTATAGTAAAGCCGTAGATCATGAGCGCCGCCTTGATATACGAGGCAGACCCCCCATTTGGTCCGCTCATCCACGCGATGTAGATGTTGTTTGTCGAAGTATACGTCTTTGCAGACAGAGTGGAAAGACCCAGGGATGTCGAGCCGCCTACGGAAAACGTGCCGTTGTTGCACTTCCATATCATGCGGCTGTGCAGATTGCGGCCAGTGCCTATTCCAATGCTGGTGGAAGATCCGGTGGTGTAGTTGCCCAATTTGTTGTAATGAAAGCGCATCACGTTCCATTTCTCGCCATTCTGCCTTGTCGTGATGGCAACCGGGTTTACGTTGTGCCCATCGTCAGCGCCTCCGAAAAGGGCCTGTTTAGGGTCGTTGCTCAGAAGCCGCATGTCGGCCGAGACTATAAGCCCGGACTGCGCCTTGATACCCGTGTCGATGTATTGATGGCCGTTCGACTCGATCCACTCAAGCTGGGTATAGCCAGTTGGCAGGTCCGCAAACGCGGCAAAACCGAGAAAAACAAACACACCAGCAATGACTGCCGCCATCTTTCCAATAAGACTCTTCATGCCTACACCATGCCTCCTATCGACTATATTTTAAGCAATTATATACAATTTTGCGCAGGAAGTCAACCAAAAAGCCAGAAAAGGCAGTGTCGCAAACCGCCCAACTACCTAACCACCAGGCTGCGACTTACTTAAGAAATATCACGAGCCCGGGAGCGGCGGTGGCAGTGAACTTGCCGTCCTCGCCCTCCGCCACCCTGTAGCGCTTGGCAAACGTCAGCGCGCCGTCGGGGTCGAAATCGGTCACGAGCCGCCCGACTCCATAGACGGAGAACACGCCTGTGTACGTGCCGCCGAGAAGCGTCAGTCTGCCGCGGACGGCGAACGGAGCCGCGACCGTGCGCCCCGCGGCGCGCAGGGTAAGGGAATCTCCCGCCGATATGGTGTAGCTCCCGGAATCGACGTCCTCGTACAGCCAGAGGCTGTCGCCGGCGACGTGGGCGGCCATTGCATCGGCAAAAGCCGGATAGAAGACGTTCCCTATGCGCGCGGCGCTTCCGCTTTCCGCCACAATGCTGCGCCCGTCGTCCCATTCGTACTTCGAGTAGCCGCTCGCTATGAACTCGTCGGGGGCTACGCCGTGTATTCCGCCGGAGATGTATATGTTGCCGTACTTCCCGCTTGTCGAGGTCTTTTCACTCGCGTGGCTCCTGTTTGAATACGTGCCGGTGTTTTTCATCGAACCCAACTTGAAATCACCCCCCGAGATGTACATCTTGGCAGTTGACGAGCCGCTCGACTGCGAAATCATTGAAAGAATCGTCGACCCGAAGAATTGCCCGCCTGTGACGTAGAACTGCGTATTATGGCTTCTCTCAACCGAAGCCGACGAGACGCACGACATCTTGCAGTTCCAGAATTTGCCCCCGTATATCCGCCCCGTCGCCTCCCCGTTATATTTGGTGCCTGAGCCGCTGTGCCCGCTCCATGAGCAGATGTCGCAGTTGAAGAACGTCGGGACCTTCTCCGGATCCTGCCCGATATGCCATGTGGATGAATAGTTGTAGGCTTCCACAAGCGTATTTCGGAACGTCCCGCCGCGAATTTCGATAAGCCCGCTCCATATGGGGAGAATCATGGAGTATTCGAATTTCCCGCCCTCGACGATGATGTTCGCCGCAGGCGAGACGCCGCGGGCTTCGTGATATGAGGCGGAAAGGTAGACATTGTAGAAGTTGCCGTCCTGAATGGTAAGGGAGCCGCCGACCGTGTTGGCGTTTACCCTGAATAGACCGCCATTGGAAACAAATATCCCCTTCTCCCCGCAGGAAAGCGTTATCTCCCTTGCCCCAATGTCTATGGTCTGGGAATCGGCTATGTAAAGGTCGCGCAGGAGGGTGATCGTGGCCGCCGACGAAGTGGGGATTGCCGCCACGGCGTCAGCAAAAGTGGCATACGTCTCGTTGCCCACTGCAAACGGGTTGGAAGAGTCGTCGAAGTTGAGAAGCCCCTCAGCGTTGACTATCGAGCCGCCCTTGAGCGCACCGCCGCTGCAGTCCGCGTCAAACGTGCCGCCAAGGACGTTGATCACGGCAGTGGAGCCTTTGTTGTATGCTTCGGTGGAGACATCGCCAAAGAACTTCGACTTGGCGAAAGTGCCGCCGTGCATGTTTATGGTCGAAATGGAATTATTGCCCATGGTGCCGCTGTCCGTCGGATAGCACGTCGACTCGAAGAAAACGCCGTCAAAGGAGCCGCCGTAGATGTCTATTGTAGGCAGATGCTTGGGCCCCGAGCCTGTCGTGACCGTCGTAAAGAACTTTCCTCCTGAATACGTACCGGAATAGACCTTGATGTATCCATACTGATTCCCAGAAGACGGGTTTTTGTTTGCGAACTGGGCGCGCGACTCGAACGTGCAGTCGGTGCAAGCAGGGCCAGTCGGCGAGCCGTCCGCCCCCATCGTGAGAGTGCAGTCGTAGTTCTGCGAAAGGAACGTGCACCGATCAAACGCCCCTTGCGATACTTCCGTCATTGCCGCGTTGAAGTCGCTAAACGACGAGTCTGCGAAGCTGCCGCCGGAGATGTAGATCCTTGCGCTATTGTAGGTGCTGCAGGTGACTTTTGAATAGTCTCCGCCTTCCACATACAGGCGCGTCGAGCTGCCGTCCAGCTTCATGCTCATTCCGGAGAATTTCCCGCTGCGCACGCGAAGCTGGCCCGTCTTCAAAAGGGTAAAACCCTTCCCAGAAACACTGAAAGCACCGCCTTCCAGATATATGACCTTGGAGTTGTTCGTGATGTTGATGTCGAGGGCGCAGTCGCCGAGAAGCTCGATAGTCTGGCCGGTCGTGGCGGCGGTGAACGCGGCGGGGAGCGTATCGTACTGGGCCCCCGTCTCAGATATCCTCGCTACATCGGCGGCATGCGCCAGGGGCGACACGCCGACAAAGAGAATCCCGACAACGAACCATACCGCCGCATTGCGCATTTTCCTACCTGCTGCTTGCATAATCAAATCCTCTCCGCTAACTATTTATCGCATCAAAAGAATACCTCCTTTGAATCATTGTATTTTACCAAAAGTTCCCGAAATGTCAACGCCCGACAGTTATCCAAAAGTTGACAGGGAACACGGCATCATTTTTCATAAGCATAACACCACATCTCCCGCATTCAGATCCAATACAGACCCTATACCAGCAAAGGAACCCGAAAAAGTGAAGACCCTGCGAAGCCCAATAAAATCGGGGGTGTTGTGGGGTCTGGCACCAAAAGGGTCTACACCTACCGCCAAATAGGAACAAAGAGGATGTCTACGCTCGTTCCTTCCTTTGGATCGCGTTCGTATCTGAAGAATCGCCAGAGGAAGGACGTTTTCGTATATCCGTTCGCCTTCGAGTCATAGGTAAAGCCTGGGAACACGTCGAGCGAAACATCACCGTTCTCCTCTTCCCAGTCCCAGAGCTTCAAAAGTACCTTCCTGTTCGCGTAACTCTTGTTCGTCATGCGATCATGCTCATGTGACGCGTTGTAAAGGAAGAAGAATAAAGACGATTCACCTTCTTCAATGTCTGAAATTTTCTTACGCGTGCTTATGTCGAAAGTAACTTCACGCTCGCCTTCATATCTGTATGCGAGACGATTGCCCTGATTGTGTTCATACGTGATTTTATACTCCTTCCCCTTCCAGGGAAGTCTGCCCGACACAATACGGTCATTATCGGATACAAGACACAAATCGGCTTTGTTATATGCATAAAAATATGTACCATCCCTCCTCGGCTCGATCGACTCAATTTCACAACACTTCTTCTTGACGTTCCATGTCCAGTTTGTATAGACCGAATCCCAAATTTTTATCTCTTCAGGCAGTTTATCCATGTCGAGACAAGCGTACTTCCTGTCATAATTCGCATCCTTCTTCTTATTGTAGAACGGGAAGAGCCACCATCCGGTTTTACGCCCCGAGCGCTTGCCGGCAAGAGAAAGTGCGTAATAACTGTTGGTCTGACTCGTCCCGCCGCCGTTCCAAGAATAAAGAAGCGACTTAAACGATTTATCCTTCTTATAATCAAAAATGGGGAAAAGCCAACCGCCTTCCGTCTTGCCGGAACAGGTCCCGGCAAGAGCGCAGGCGAAATACCTGTTTGTCTGACTCGTCCCGCCGCCGTTCCAAGAGTACGGCAGAGAATAAAAGTCCTTATCATTATCTCGTAAGAAAACGGGAAACGCCCACTGCGAACTGTCCTTCCCTGTCGCATCGGTCTTGGATCCCGCAAGCCCCGCGAGCGCATACCAACAACTCTTCTCCGAATTCGTCGACCAGTTCGCTCCCGAAAGAATCGGCAAAGAGAAAAATCCCTTCTCGCCCTTCTTCTCGTCATTCCATTTGGAAAAGAGCGCCGTAGAAAACTTCGTCTTATCGCGGATATAAAGCGGCAGCAGCCATTCATTGTCACCGTCTCGCCCGTAAAGCGAAATGATCGCTACCGAACGATACGAGCGGCCATGCCACCGAACCGACAGGCTCACGCCAATACGCTACTGGCCAAAGATTGACGCGATCTTCAACCGCGCCCGTGTACTTTACGGTATTGCCTTCATAAAACGGCGTCGACGAAAACTCCTTCATCGTACATCCGCTCAACAATCCGGCGCCAATAATAGCTATAAAAATCTTTTTCATTTTCATCCCTCCATTATTTCGAAATCAATTGCGATTTTACCTTGGTAAAGGCCTTTTCCATTTTTGCGCGCTCGCCCCAGGCTACGCGAAGTTTCTCCGGGTTAAGAATGCGGCAGTGGCCGGTAACGATGTTGCGCTCTAGCTTCCAGCCGTCCTTCTCTTCGAGAATATCCCACCACAATCCGACATCTATCACCTTCCATTCGAAATTGATTTTATCCTGAGGCACCATGACGCGCACGCCTTTGGACTCTTTCCCGTCCAGGACACGGGACAATTCCTCGAAATAAAACGACGCGTGATGGTTTGCGATTTCTTTCGCTGCATCAAATCGTCCCCAAAATGCATCAATAATGGTGTTTTTTGCGATATCTTCAGACACAGGGATCTCTTTTACATTTTTCGGAATCTTAAATGCTGTTGCCGCGCCATAAGCAGGCCCCTTCTCACCTCCAGCTACAGCATAAACATATTTAAGAGTAACATCATCGGGATTTGCAACCACAATCATTGGTTCATTAGAACCTAAGCCCATCTTCTCAAGATCGCCATCTTTAGCCGGAATTGCCGGCGCGAGTAAAATGCCGCGCTTTATCTTAATACCGTCTAAAGATAGTTTCGACAATGTTCTGGCTACGATGCGCCCTCCAAGCGAATGACCGACGAGAGTAAGAGAAGCGCGGCGATTTTCACTCATCAGCCTAATCTCGGCAGCTAATTTCTCAGCTTCGGCATCGGCGTTTTTCGCGGCGATTGGCCAAAGTTGATTACCATCCCATTTATGAAAACGATTTCTCGTCGTTGAAAAAATATTCGTAAAACTGTTCCACGCCAATTCTTCCGGCTCTTTCGTCCGCATCCATCCAGGCACGTACCACGCTTCTTCGGCATCGGAATTTTTATCCGCAGTTCTGCAAATCGCCTTATCCGCAAATAAGGGCGCGCACATTAACGATGCAATAAACGCCGATTTGATTTTGATGTTGAATTTCATCTCTTTTACTTACGCCTTATTGTACCAATCGTTCAGCTTCGCGTTGAATTCAAGGCGTGGGAGTTTAGACCACTCGACGACCGAAGAGGTGATATCCTCGACG
>JAGBZX010000007.1 GCA_017628025.1 Kiritimatiellia bacterium
GCCCAAAATACTTTAAAGCCTCCGCAACGTACGAACGCTCAATAGTGGACTTCTTAGCCCTCCAATAAGGAGAATGAGTATACTTCTTTCTTGCCATCTCAAGACGTATTATATCATAAAATGAGAATTATGTGCGGAAAATCTTGAGGGCAACAATTGCCATCTCGGCATAAATTTTTAAAAAATTCACAACTCGTCGTGAGGCAAAATAGTTGCAGGGATAAAGCAAAACGCAAGTGCGTGATCACGAACTATACGAGACGAGACAATAATATCACGCCCCTTAAACATCTTAAATGCCTCTACCCACATCCCTTGAAGACGCATGGTAATGCGACCAGTATCTGGCTGGTAATCAGTTACAACCATTTCCTTCGGGCTGTACCTTATGCCTATTCCAAGAGCTTTTGAAACCGCTTCCTTCGCACACCAAAACCGCATCAATGCCTGCGATGATTGCGCAGCAGACGCCGCTAAATCTCTCTCTGAATCAACAAACGCTCCAGCTGCAAATTCATCAGAAATATCTCTAGCAACAGATTCAACATCAACACCTACTCTAGCGTTAGCCGCGGCAATTGCAATTATGAAATTAGCAGTATGCGCAATTGCTACATCTAACTCTGTAGTTATGGTATCTTTCCAATCACCTGTCGCCTTGGGTTTACCGCGCTCATCTTTGTATATGCAAATATCAGCATTACTCCAACGTGCTTGGTAATAATCGCGCAAAAATCTCCTTACCGCCTCTTTCGCAGCTATTCTCCCATAAAGCCATTCCGTAAGACGCGGCACATTTCTCGTTTTTCGCTCAAAATCTCCATGCTCATGAGCGCTTAAAACAACGCTACTAATCGCATCTAGCCAAAGATTTTCATTACGCTCAAAAACAGCATATGGAGGATCGACAATGTATGCCGTTGCTATATCGGTATCAGGATCTCCTACCTGTTTAGATGTTAGCGTGCGGGATAAAAACGCTGTGGCAGGCTGCATTATCATGTCACGAAACTCAACTGAAACGCGTTCAGCTAATTCCTCCCACCCCTCAATTCGCATAAGTGCTACACCGTTACCATCAGAGACTGTTATATCACAAAGATGCGAACGAGGCGTAACTCCAGTTAGTCGCAAATAACATTTTAGCCTCGCCCCTTCACTTGGCAATGGCCCTAAAAACGAAAGCTTGCGAACTCTAAACGGGAAGGAAAAAGCCCCACTAAACTCTTCATGACTACGCCAAAGTGTATAACCACTAGAAATAGTACCAATTAAAAGCGGATTAATAGCCCATATTGGAAACCTAGTAAAGGCTACTGTTCCTGCTAGTGGCGGCACCTCAACTTCGTAATCGACGCCTTCCTCGCCCCATGTCTCAGCAAACTTTATACCTCTAAGCCTTTTGCCATAACATATTCTAGCTGGATAAATATCTCTGCCTGACCAATGGACATTTCTTGGTCTTGCTAATGAAGGAACTACAGCTGCTTCTGAGCGTCTCATTGAAGAAGCCCCCATAACAATCGTAGCCTCCATCGCTGGCCAAGTAAATTGGCCATCCGGCACATCTTCACGAATCACGACCTTTACTGTCGCAGAGCCACCATCTGTAGCAGCTCCTCGCTCTGCTCTGAGCACGAGCTTAAGTTCGCCATTTTTAAACTTAACCCAACGCCTACTCTTAAAATCACAAACTGAAATAATCTGCGAATTAGGCACTACCATCTGCGCTAACTCTGCCATCATCTCAATTGCTACTGGCGGAGTTAGCATCACCATGCCGCGCAGGTTAGGATCAGAGTAACTTAACTGACTAGTCCCTAGTGCAAAATCAGCAAGAAATGGATTATCAGAGAATTTGAAGTTCTTTTTTACTTCAACTAACATCCCTGGCGACTCCTCAGTCTTTTCTGCATCTGAAAGCAGTGGGTTAATAGCTCCCCAATCAAACTGTTGCTGTCTACGCGCCTGCACCGCCGCTCGTTGGGCCGCTTTAGCTCCCCTGCCACGAACTTCAGAAAGCGGGGAAACTCCACCAAATAAATTATCGTCACCTAAGAGCGTCAATTTAGGGAATGTGCGAGAAAGTCGCATGACATCATCTCTACGAACCTCAAGCGCCAATACAGAATCGAAATCAAGCTTACGCACCGAATCAGAATACCACCTTGAACAATCAATATCCGCTCCTAACGCTATCAATTGCGCAAGCGCATGAAGCGCCTGAAGTCTAGCAGTGCGATGCGTTGAATTTATAGCCATCGCAGCAAAATCGCGACCTTTAAGAGTATCTTCAACTGCTGAAGTCATAAGCCCTCTTGGGCCTACTTCTAGAAACACCCTATACCCATCTTCATACATCTTTTCTACTGTGCGACGAAACTCTATAGGCCTGCACCATATCCCAGCTACCTCTTCGCGAGCATCCTTTAGTTTTGTAGAAAGCTTCTGAGCGCTAGCACATGAATAAAAATCTAATTCTGTAGTTTTAGTCATCCATTTAGAAAGGAACTTGCGAACTTCTGAAGCCAATCCCTTACATTTGGGAGTACTAAATGGATAGTCAAAATCAAGACGCACAGTTCTTACGTCAGCTTTTGCAAATGCAGCTAACGCTTCTGATTCAAAATCTGGCGCAATAGCATATGTTCGCTGCCTAGGCGAAAAATCTACAACTAGTGTGCATTTATCTTCAGGAAATGTCTTAACAACTTCGTCAGCATCTCCTTGATGGCGCATAATAACAGTAACCATAACAACTCGCGACGCGTGTGAATGATTAACTGATTTCGAAACTATCTTATACATTTCACGTAACGTCTGAATGCGCTGAGGACGCTCTAACCTTTCCGAGGCTCCTATCGCTCGCATAATCGCCGCCAAATCGCCACCACCAAAACCGACAACTCCATCTGGCTTTACACCATCGCTAGCTAGAACACGCCCTAGCCCATGGCACGCTACATAAGTTGAAATAAACGCCTCGGCATATGCCCCAGATCTAAACACATCCGCGTCATGCCTATAACACGGAGCAGGAGGAAAAACAAAATTTGACGGCGTAAATGCCCCGTCCTCTGAAGCTAACGCTTCTTCTAACTCGTCAAACGCACTTCTAAAGAGCCCTGAACCTATCACCAAATCACGCATCATATTTGGATAAAAGCCCATAACTCCAGCGTAAACGAACGCCAGCTTACCACCAGAAGCGAGTAAGCCATCGCGGAAAAAGTAAGTGCCGCTTTTATCTCTTAGACGCATTGCCCCCGACGCAATACGATCACGTGCCGAGGCAAGACGCTGACGAAGATCTGATACATCGCTAGCAATTACCGCTAAACGACACTCTCCACGTGTAAACGAACATGTATAAGCTACATCATCAAAGCGAACTTCTGGCACACGATCGAGAAACATCATCGTGCGCGAAATCTCCGCAATAAGAGAATCGCAATCTTTAGCACATATTCTAACTAAATGATTCATCTACGATCCTCCGGTTCCTCTTCAAGCAAAATCGCCGCGGAACGCCCTGAACGATTTGTCTGACCGACTGGATTTACTGCATCAAAATTAGACCCTAAAACAACTGCCCGCCGCGGATTGGCACTATCGCCAATTATCCATGGACGAGGCTCAAGTAAAAGATAAGCGCTTGAATCAAGTCTTGATAGCCAATGACCAGGCTCATTTACTTCAACTTGAGCTGGCAAAACTCTATGCTTAAGAGCTAGTGCCACCTTTACTAGCGAAGCAAACATTGACGCTCTTAAGGTATTTCCAATATTGCCTGCAATAGATCCAATTCCTACAAGCGGGCCACCAGGCTTGTGAACACCCCAAATACGAGAAATAGACTCAACATCGCGCTTTTCTGCTTCACGAATGCCCGCATTTGATGATTCAATTAGCTGAACAGTGCGCGGCAAGGCACCGCCCTTTTCGAGAGTTTCAGAAAATATTACCGATGGGTCGTCTGGCGGATTATGTCCAATGACTACACTTTTAACTAAAGCATAAATTTTATTTCTATCTCTAAGAGCATCAGCGCGTCGCTTTAATACAAAAAACGCACCTCCTTCTCCTGGCACTGTACCACTGGGCGCCTCAGCAAAAGGCATTAATTCATTTTCGGAAGTAAACTCTACCTCACCTGCTAACCCCTCAAGGTATGCTCTTGAAAGAGGTGGATTAAGAGCCCCTGCTAACGCCACATCTGCCCTGCCAGAGCGGAGATCATCCATAGCTTGAGTAAGAGCAGCCGCTCCCGTAAGCATACCTGCATCTACTACAGTTGCTGACCCAGTAAACGAACATTCTCTTGCTATCCAAGAAGCGAACCTATAACCCGCGCCAAGCAGAAACGAAGCTGCATTTGGCGAAGGCAACGACTCTGCTAATTTTGCACGAAGTAGCTCCATAGACGCTGATGAAGCGCCGCGCATAAAGCGGCCCATTATCTCCATCGTTTGGTCTAAAAATGACGTATGTTGCAACCAGTTTACAGTCGACGCATTAAATGGAGGGGCATACCCGACATGAACACTGCCGCGGTATGTTGAGCGCGAATGCACGCGCTTTGATGCATCCGCCATTGCATCAAACGCTAACTGTGTTGCGAAATAAAGATCTTGATTTTCGCCAGAGTTAACCTGACGCGGAAAATTCTGCATCGATGGGCGGCACGAATACAAATCTGCTAATTGACCTATGCACTGGGGATAAGTACGCCCAAAAATGCCCCTTGAGCCATAAGGAAGCGCAACCTCATCTGACATCTTAGAGAGCATCGTGCGCCTATTCATAACAACATCCCACAATGCCTCTGGGTCAGGGCATCCTGCAAATCGGCAACTCATGCCAACTATCGCTATGGGGGTATCTGTCATTTTTTGTCTTCGTCTAATGAAGATATTTCACCTGCGCGCCACGCTCGTAATTGCTCTGACCTAGCCTTAAATTTAGCTTCTCCACCAAGTCCAGTAGGCTCGTAATATCGTTTACCGTTAAGAGACTTTGGCAAGCAGTCCATACGCGCAACTTTCTCCGCTGTGTCGTGCGCATAAATATAGCCTTTACCATAACCGACATCCTTCATTAATTTCGTCGGAGCGTTCCGGATATGCATAGGCACCGGTTCTGCAAGCATCTCTTTAGCATCGCGTGCAGCGGCAAGATACGCTACTTCCATAGCATTAGACTTTGGTGCTAATGAAAGATATGTCACGATTTGAGTTAGATGCACATTGCATTCAGGCATACCTAAACTGTGACAAGCATTCCACACAGTCACAGCTAAAAGTAACGCGTTTGAATCTGCTAGCCCCACATCTTCACTAGCAAATCTCACACAACGTCGCGCTATATACATAGGATCTTCGCCTGCCTCTAACATTCTAGCTAGCCAATAAATCGCAGCATCTACATCAGAGTTGCGCATAGACTTGTGAAGCGCAGAGATTAAATTGTAATGCTCTTCTCCACTCTTATCATATATAAGCATCTTGCCACCAAGACAATTTTCGATAAGCTTATCATCGATAAACAACTGCCCATCATCATTCGTCTTAGCGTTTGCCACCAATGTCTCTAGAACTCCTAATGCCTTGCGAGCATCTCCATTAGCATATAGCGCTATCTTTGATAGAACATCTTCAGAGGCGGCAACATTTAAATCGCCAAATCCACGCCTATCACTAAGAGCTCTTTTTAACAAGACAAGAATATCTTTTTGCTCTAATCCTTTTAAGACAAATACGCGACACCTAGAAAGCAACGCTGAATTAACCTCAAATGATGGATTCTCTGTTGTGGCCCCAATTAGTATTATTGAGCCTTGCTCTACATATGGCAAAAACGCATCTTGCTGAGCTTTGTTAAAACGATGAATCTCATCTATAAAAAGGACAGAGCGCCCGCCGAATCTCCTTGATTGCTCGGCCTGCGCCATTATCTCTTTTATTTCTTTTATACCGCTAGTAACGGCAGAAAAAGTTACAAACTCGGCCTTCGTGAGATTCGCAATAACATTTGCTAATGTTGTTTTCCCAACTCCTGGTGGCCCCCAGAGGATCATTGAACTAACACCGTCAGTTTCAATCATCCTCCTTAACAGACACCCTTCGCCAAGCAATTCTCCCTGACCAACAAACTCAGATAAGTCACGAGGACGCATCCTGCTAGCCAATGGCTCGACGGCAACATCTTCTAATAAACTCATCTGCCTCATCTGAAGTTAGCCTTTAGGCGCGGCAAACAATTAATCAATAACCCTTTGGTAAAGTTTCTGAAAAGTTACTTTCCAACGAGTATTGCAACCCACCTATGCGATTTTGTCTAAGCCAAATTTCGCTAAATTTAGGACGAATTTCAAGGACAACCCTCTCGTGTTCACCTTTAACTCTAAGCTGTAGCGCTTCTCTAAGCACCCACAATAACTCAACATCGTCCTTTACCCATTGAGGCGCACCGTTTAAATCCGCCATCTCTAGCGCACTCTTCCACGCTTCGAAAACATTATTCATGCGCTCAACTGAAACGCCGCGCTCTCCTGCTGGGCGAGAGAAGCGTATCTTGCCGAACTGCGCACCTTTGCGAAGCATTCGCCAAAGCACTGTATCATTACCACTCTTAACAGTTGTAAGAGTATCAAGCGTACCAATGTCCATAAGAGTCTTACCAACTTTACAACCAAGTACCTCATCAATACGCTTAGCTAATGAGTCAAAATCATGAACGACGCCCCTTTTGACTCTATCTGCTAAGGCGATAATACCAGGCACACTTACAAGCCAAGGCTGAGGATAGCCGCCGTCACCCCAATCGGCCATCATATAACCGATGGCTCCGTTTTTCATGCCTGCATCTACGGCCTTCTTAACATTAATAACCATGTTACTCGTTTGACCAACTAATGAAGCCCAAGAACTCGTACCAGGGCAAACATAAAACTTTAATCCGCAGTTTTTAAGTATCGTTGTTGTCTTTTCAAAATCATAATTGCGATCATATCCCCAGTTAAGAGCTATAGCATCTAACGGGACTTTGTCTATCGTCTCGGGATGCTCAAGAACAATATCTGCCCAGAACATCATCGTATGATTACGCTCTTTTACGAGTTTACTAATTTTGCCGAGAAAGTCAAGATAATCGCTTTGAGAGACTTTTTGAACCTCATCACAACCGACGTTAAATAGACGAGACCTAAAGCATGGAAGAAGTTCGTCATAAAGTGATGAAATAAATTTTATAGAAACTTCATTCGTTGGATTAAGAGCATTTTTCTTCTCTGGACATTGTGCCATAAAAGAATACTTGTCGTTAGAAAGCCACCTTTCAAAATGACCAAATGAATTCTGATTAGGAACAAGCTCTACACCCTTTTTAAAGCAATAATCATCGAGCTTACGTATCTCGTCAGGCGTAATAGGCGAAAAATTGCCCCACGCTGTTGAGTGACCCTTATACGCAAAAGTATGCTCGGTATAAAGTTGAAACTCATTATAGCCAAGACTAGCAATAAAATCGACAATTCTATACAACGTTTCCATTGTAGGCACTTTGCCGCGAGAAATGTCAAGCTGGTAACTTAATACTGGAGCAGTTTCTTTTGCATGTAGAAACGGCGCGGACACCGTAAGGAGCGCCGCGCCGAGCATAAGAACCGCCGCTTTCGTAGCGATATTCTTTTTCATTATATTATTCCGTAAGTGCTGCCACACCAGGCAATGTTTTACCCTCGAGGAATTCTAAAGACGCGCCGCCGCCCGTGGAGACGTGGCTCATCTCAGCGGCCTTGCCGCTCTTCTTAACTGCGCTTACGCTGTCGCCGCCACCAATAATGGAAATGCCACCGGCAGCCTTAACGAGCGCAACTGCGTCACAAACGCCATAAGTGCCCTTAGAAAGGGGCGCGAATTCAAAGCAACCCATAGGGCCGTTCCAAACAACAGTCTTAGCGTCCTTAACAGCAGAAGCAAAGAGCTCAACAGACTTAGGACCAATGTCAAGACCCATCCAACCCTCTGGGATGTCGCCTTCGGTAACTTGAAGAGTGACATCAGAAGCGTCTTTCTCTGCAGGGAACTTATCAGCGATAACATTATCAATAGGAAGAAGAATCTTGATACCCTTAGCCTCAGCTGCTTCAAGCATCTCCTTGCAGTATGCAACCTGCTCATCTTCACAAAGAGAAGAGCCAATCTTCATGCCCTGAGCCTTCTTGAAGGTATAAGCCATACCACCGCCGATAATGAGCGTATCAACCTTGTTGAGGAGCGCCTTAACGACAGCGAGCTTATCAGAAACCTTCGCACCGCCGAGAATGGCAACGAACGGACGGACGGGATTCTCAACAGCATCACCGAGGAACTTGATTTCCTTTTCAAGAAGGAAACCAGAAACTGCTGGCTGGATGTAATCAGCAATAACAGCCGTTGAGGCATGAGCGCGGTGAGCCGTGCCGAAAGCATCGTTGCAATAGATGTCGCCATAAGAAGCGAGTTTCTTAGCCATCTCTGCACGATTCTTCTTAAGCTCAGCCTTAGCTGCCTGGAACTCTTCTTCAGTCAAGTGGATGCCCTTCTTCTCGTCATCCTTCTTAACCTTGCCGTCTTCAGCCTTGTAGAAGCGAGTATTCTCGAGAAGAACAACCTCGCCTGGCTTGAGAGTAGCAACGATTTCATCTGCTGCCATGCAATCAGGAGCGAATTTAACTTCGCGGCCAATCTTCTCAGAAAGAGCAACAGCAACATTCTTAAGCGTGAAAGCCTCTTCGTAACCCTTGCCTTTTGGGCGGCCGAGGTGACTCATAAGAACGAGTGAACCACCCTTTTCAAGAACATACTCTATTGAAGGAAGAGCAGCTACGATACGCGTATCGTCAGTAATCTTGCCGCTACCATCCTTGGCCATAGGAACATTGAAATCAACGCGCATCACAACGCGCTTACCCGCGAGTTCAACGTCGCGAAGAGTCTTCTTAGCCATTTGCTATCTCCTGTAAATTAAAAAAGATTTTACTTAGCCATCTTATTGAGCTTGAGCTGAGCGCGGGATTTCTTGCGGTCAGCAGTATTCTTGGCGATGATGCCTTTCTTAACTGCCTTATCAAGACCCGAAACAAACTCTTTGAACTTCTTCTCAGCGTCATCAGCCTTACCAGCATCAGCAGCCTTGAAGAGCTTCTTATGAGCGTCATGAAGTTTCGCCTTGCAGCTCGCATTGCGCGCACGCGCCTTTTCGTTCTGTCTATCACGTTTTCTAGCGGCGCGGCCGCCTTTAACATTTGCCATTTTATTTATCTCCTGAATTTTGCTCGGACATTCACCTTTTCATCCAAACTTTTGCGTATTATACCCTTTTTACTCAATAAATGTCAAGTTCCGATTACTGCTACTGTGGTCAGCATGCTGTAACGGAACTGAGACAACAAGGATTATCGCAATTGTTTACTCTATTTATAACCATTTTAAACCTAAGCACCTACTTCTTTTTTCTTTGCTCAGCTTTTAATTCTGAAATTAACTCAAAAAGCACTATTGGGTCATCTGTTGCAAAATTATCAAAACCTAAATCCCATATTTTACGCAAAACATCCTTATTGGCTCCTTCTGTCCAAGTAAATGCTTGAACGGTAACTCCGTTAGCATGTAGTTTATCAATGGTTCTTTTGATACACTCTGTTGAGGGACAAAATGGATCTTCTTTAGTCAAATCTGTGCGCAGATGAAGCTGAACCTGACTAATTCCATTAAAGTTGACCTTTTCCATCTTTATCAATTGCGCATCTAAAAACGCATCTGCCCTTGCAACAGTAGTAGGTGAATTATCTCTAGGCCATGTACCTAACCAAACCATACCAAGTCCGCCTGGAACAACCTTCTGCCAACGCGCCATAAGTCGAAAATTAGGCGACGTGTAATAAATCTGATTTTCAACACCAAAGCGTTTTGCTAGTTCTGCAACCATCTCTGGCGGAGCCCCCTTTTCGTCAAGATATAACACCCTATCAGGACGACCTGCCATCGAAGCAAAAATCGACTCCAGCGTAGAGATACGCGTTGAAGAAAATTCTTTTGAAAGATATGAGCCAGCGTCAACATCACGAATCTCTGCCCATGTTAAATTTGTAATCGGCGTAGTCAAAATATCATTAGGAACATTTCGCCCGACTCGCTCCAAAGTCGCATCATGAAAAGCGATAACGACAGAATCCTTAGTAAGCCGCGCATCCGCCTCTGGTGCAACGCCATGCCCCCAACACCACAAAAAAGTCTCTAAGGCATTGTCAGGGCGCGTATCTCGCCCGCCGCCTCTATGCACTTGTGAACGGAAAAGCCCATCTACTCGAGATTGAGCATTAATATTAATCGCAAAAAATACCGCTACTAAAAAATACAATATTTTCATATCTTATGAACACCTTAAAAGATAGTTATTCTTAGAAGTCCTCACGTTTTCTTTAAAAAGAATTCTATCAGATTTTTCTAATTGATGTCAATTCAAAAATAGAACTTGAAGTCTCTCTTTCGCTCCTTGCTCTTAATGAGTTTTATTGCAAACTTATGCAATAAAAAAAGAACCCCCAAATTGGAGGTCCTCTTTTTTTACTCTATTGGCGACTTACCAACGAGACTCGCGGCGAAAACCGCGATCACCATAACCACCACGATCGCCATAGCCACCACGATCATCACGACCCCCGTATCCACCGCGATTGCCATAGCCACCACGGCCACGGAAACCACCGCGACGTTCTTCACGGGGCTTAGGCTGCGACTCATTGACGCGCAAGGTACGGCCGTCAAGCTCGCGACCATTGAGCGCATCGATAGCTGCCTGTGCCTGCTCTGCTGCGGGCATGGTAACAAAACCGAAGCCCTTGCTACGACCGGTCATACGGTCGGTTACCACTCTGGCGGCGGTAACTTCGCCGAATTCCGCGAACGCCGCTTTGAGTCCATCGTCAGTCGTCGCGTACGCGAGGTTACCAACATAGATTTCCATCTGAACTGTTCCTTCTTTTCTATTCCGCTTCAACGATCAGGCACCCGCCCTCTACGCATCAGCTGTGAAATTTTATCAATTGTATTAAACGAATGTCAATCGTTTATTTTGTAGCTGTGCGGTCGTTGTATTCGCCAGACTCAGTATTAATGCGGATGACATCACCTTCATTGATAAAGAGAGGCACTGCGAGCGTATAGCCACCCTCGACTGTCGCAGGCTTTGTGACCTTACCAGAAGCTGTATTACCCTTAACGCCAGGCTCGACCTTTATAACCTTACGCTCAACGAGCTGAGGAAGATCTACGCCAATAACCTTTTCGTTAAAAAAGAGAGCCTTAACTTCCATCTCATCCATGAGGAAGTATTTCTTGTCACCCATAACTTCGTAGGAGACGCGGATTTCTTCATAGTTTTCATCAGTGAAAACGAATGCTTGGCCATCATCATAAGAATAAATAACCGACATCTGAAGAAGCTCAGGCTTTTCAAACTTATCGCCGCTGCGATAGCTCTTGGTCATACCACCGCCAGTCATCATATTACGTAACTTGCAGTTGTAAATAGCCTGACCTTTACCAGGTTTTGAAAAATCAAACTCCGTAATTTCCCACGGCTCACCGTCGATAAGAAGTTTAACACCCTTGTGTAATTCACCAGCTCCTATTACTTCACCCATCTGTACACCTTTTTCTTTTTAATGATTAAGATTGCATAATTATATCATATTACGATTTTGATTTCAATTAAGGAAAGGAAAATTCAAGGGTGCAGATAATGTAACCCAGAAAATGAAAGGGAAAAGAAAAAGATTATCGTTTACAACAGCTTCCCTTGACCAGAGATTGGTTTTAACACGTATCCCCCGAGCGAAGCGAGTCGCCGAAGCCGATACCCTAGCAGGGTGAGACCCAGAGACAAGAGAAGAATCTCAAGGCTTAATCTCCTTAGTTCTCACCTTTGCGTCTCGCGCCTCAAAAGATAAGTATACAATAAGTATACACTCCTAAACTACTGGTCAAAATAGAAAAAAACGAAAACTAATGAAAAAAATCGCTTAAATGCGTTAGTTTTGTTAAATAAAAATGGTGGCCAAGGCCGGGATCGAACCGGCGACACGCGGATTTTCAGTCCGCTGCTCTACC
>JAGBZX010000008.1 GCA_017628025.1 Kiritimatiellia bacterium
AGGGCGCTCATCAATGAGTGAGCTTTATAACTGGTACTGCCCATCAGCAGTTCATGCGCGCCTTGGGTTCTGGCAGAATGCTATTCACTCAAAGTGTTTTTATAACTTTGCTCTCTATCATATTTTTAAGTATGCCTCGAGTGAGTATCTTTGGGTATGGTCGAAGGATCGCTGGGAAGAATTCCGCACAGTCTACAAGCGTGTTGCCGATAACAAGGAATACTACAAGATAGTGCCTTCCGCGGCGAATATTGCAGTTCTTTTCTCTGGTCGTTCTTCTGCGGCTGTCAGAGCTTCAGTTTCTGGGCCTTCGGCGGTTCCTGAAAGAAATGACCAAAATGCGATGGCTATTTGGGTTGCGCTTGGTCAGATTCATCGTCAGGCAGATGTTGTTTACGCAGATGGCGTTTCGTTTGATAAACTTTCAAAGTATAAAGTTATTTACCTTCCTGATTCTAAGTTTATTGCTAACGAGGATATGGAAGTTCTTCGCAAATGGGTTAAGCAGGGCGGTGTTCTTATTGCAGAAGCAGGCTCCTCATTATTTGATGGCAGTAATCTCAAGATGCGTAAGAATTATGCTCTTAGCGATGTCTTTGGTGTTGATTATAAGTCGACCAAGTTCCTTGCTGAGGATGAGAGCGATACGTTCTGCCGCCGTCGTGGCGAGAGAGTCGCATCGTTTAAGTTTGTTGCAGATCTTGAGCAGCGTTATCACCTTAACGATCCTATTCATCGTGACCTTAAGCCAGAAAAGAGCGTTAAGCACATTGTTATCGGTAAGCAATCCTCTGAATTTATGCCCGGTATTAAGCCTGGCACGAAGGTTGAGTTTGATGCGGCTTTAGGTGTTGATATCGTCAAGGAGACGACTGCTCTGAAGATTGCTTCCTACAAGGATGGCAATGGCGCTATTTATGTAAATGAGTTTGGCAAAGGCAGGTGCTACTTCTTCACTGCTCAGTATCCATTGATGGGTCATGTTACTAGCGAATGGGAAATGATGCCTAATAAGTGGGTCTTTTGGGACAATGTTCTAAAGATGCTTGATTCTGTTGTAGATGGAGCATATGCAAAAGCCAATGCTCACGCAAGTGTCGAAGTAACTGGTCTTAATGAGGATGTCGAAGTTACAGTAGATAACTATGGCGACAAGTATGTTGTTCATATGTTAGATTATAATGTTAGGACTAAGGGCGTAAAGGGTGCTAAGCTTACTGTTCCTGGTAATCGCGAAATTAAGCGCGTATTTTATCCAGATACAAAGACAGAAGTTAAACTCAATGGAAGAGAGATTACGCTTCGCGATTTCATGAGCTATGATATGCTCGTTGTAGAATTTAAGTAATGAATAGAAGGAAAAGTTAATGAAGTTACATTCGATAACAAAGGCCTTGATTGTTTCAGCAGCGCTTCTTTTAGGTGTTACTTCTGAAGCTAAAACTATTGGTATATGGAAAGACAGTCGTATCGGTATTATGGACGGTGTGACGAACTCTCTTACTAAGGCAGGTTGGCAGATAGAGTTCATTCACGAGTCTGGCAAAAAGTCTCCGTTTAAAAATCCAGAAGCACTTGCAAAGTATGATGTTCTTTATTTTCCTGGCGGCTGGGGCAGATATTTCTTCCCGCAGTCACGCACGAGGAAAGCAATCATCCGTTATGTTGCGTCAGGTGGCGGCGTAATCTTGAGCGGTTTCCGCGGAGGATACACGCGTACAGCTAATCGCCCAATGTTCCCTGAAGTGGCCGAAGTCTATAATCGGCTTTCAAGTTCATGGATTTTCCCGTTCGGTAATAGCAATTTGGCGAAGTCATTTAAAGGCAAACCCGTTACTGCGGGAAGTGGCGATCACCTTACGCTAAAAGTCGGTAAAAATGGCAATGTTTTTGCCGTGAACTCCGGCGATCCAGTAGGTGCTTTTGGCGAGGTAGGTTACGGTAGAGTTATCGTTTACGGCGGACACTTTGCTTACTATGTCGGCGACGATACGAGCGATTCAAACGAGCGGCTGCTTTTCGCAATGCTCAAGTATTTGACCGATGTCAAAAAACCGTCTGCAGAAAAGGCGATGGTAGCGGCAGATTTGGCTGAGGCGAATTTCATTCGCCGCGAGCGTATGCTTGATCTTACGCTTGACGAACGTGGTCCAGACACGACAGCCGGTGTTATTCCGATGGCTCGGGATACAATTACGTCAGTTCCTGAAGCGCTTGCCTACAAACTTGATTATTTTGCGAAGTTTTTGCCCAAGAAAGAAGCTGAAGAATGTCTTAAACGTTCACAGACGATAAAAAAAGAGGTTAATGCCGTTATGGCAGAGGCTTCAAAGATGAAGTCGGACGCAAATAATTATCTTAACTCTCTTGATATTCAGGCGTTAAATAAATTCAAATTTTCTGAAACACCATGGGCCAAGACAAATGTGATAGCCAAATTTGCAACAATAATAGACACGAACGTCATTGAAAGAACGGAGCAGTATATTGCAACTATTCGTCCGAAAGTTCTTGCCGAAAAGCGAGCACGAATTTTGGCGGAACTTAAGGAGGATTTAAAAACAGTTCCTCAACTCATTGAAAAGATGAAAACGGGAACAAACAAAGAAAAGCGCGAAGCCGCGCTTGAAATTGGACGTATTCAGCCGGATGATAAAAACGCCATTGAAGTTCTTGTAAAACTTCTCTATGATTCAGAGGAGACCGTTCGCACGCAAGCGGCAATTTCTTTAGGCTGGATGCAGTGCAAAGAGAAGATTGCTCTTGACGCGCTCGTTGAGAAAACGTCGCATCCTGTTGTTTGGGACCGCCGTCGCGCAGTTCAGGCGCTTGGTAATATCGGCGTCAACAGACCAGATGTTAGAAGTGCGCTTCTACGTGCTGCGAAAGATACCGATGATAGTTTCATTGCTCAATTAGGCTGTCTTGCTCTGGGGCACATCAAAGCTAAAGAAGCGAAAGATGATCTTCTTGAAATAGCTCAAAAAAATCCAGAATCCATGATACGCGGTTGCGCGATAACTGCACTTGGTTATATTGGCGATAAGAGTGTAATCCCGCAGCTCGAAGAGATTGCAAAGAAGGCGGGTTCAGATTGGCCCAGATCAAAGCGCTTGTCGAAAGTTAAGAACTTTTTCTCGTTCGGAACGCACGGCTTTAGTACAACTGAGCCAGGAGATGCGATGACAGCTCAGTTTGCAATTGAATATATTAACAATGGCGGTCGTAAGGAAGCTGGTGTTAAGCAGGTTCTTGAGCGTCGCTCAAAAGACCTTTGCTACGCCATTACAAAAAATTGCCAGTCATTAGCAGGCCGAATATTCAATGGTACGAAAGTTTTCGGTGTGAAAACCCGCAAATATATTCTGTCTCATTTGAAAGAAGCTGGCTTTACTGGCGTTCACAACGCATGGGGGTCTCCAGCTCAGGATCCCAATTTGTATCTTGAGATACTCAGGGAAGCCTCTGATCTTGATCTTATCTGGATTGATACTTTGCCCGGATACGCAAGTGCAGGAAAGACGATGACAGAGCTTCGTCTTGATAGACTTGGCGATGTTCCAGCGGTTTCTGGTTATTGGGCTGAAGAAACTTGGCCAGAGCCAGGCATTCCTGGACGCGAGTTACATAAGCATGTCGAGAAGCATCTTGGCAAGGATTGGCGCACAAGCGGTGAACTTACAAAAGAAGAAATCGCTCGCGTTGATGAAATAGTCAAGAATGACAGCTGGACATCATTCGGTTGTACTTGCAATAGTGATAAGCGCAGAGAGCCTAATTTCGACGCACCATGGAATGGAAGGCTTCGCACATTAGTTCTTGAAATAGAAAATCAGGTACTTGTCGATATGTGGAAAGAATCTCAGGATTACCTGCATGCGGCAAGGATTGGCTTGGCGCACACGTTCGTCGTTTCAACGGCAGATCCTGTGCGTTATCCTGCAGATAATAAGTCTATGGACGTAGTCGATTCGATTGGTTTAGAGTCATATCAGTCGTTTGGTAGATCGTCTTCTTATTTTATGCAGCGCTACCGTGACGGAGAAGGGCGTTCGTCAATGAGTGAACTTTACAACTGGTATTGCCCATCAGCGGAACATGCGCGTCTTGGGTTTTGGCAGAATGCGATTCATTCAAAATGTTTTTATAATTTCGCACTTTACCATATTTTCAAATACGCTTCTAGTGAATATCTCTGGGTTTGGTCCAAAGATCGCTGGGAGGAATTTCGCACAGTCTACAAGCGTGTAGCTGAGAATAAAGAATATTACAAGATAGTTCCTTCTGCAGCCAATATTGCAGTTCTCTTCTCAGGACGTTCTTCCTCCGCAGTCAAAGCGTCTGTTGCCGGACCCTCTCCTGTTCCTGAAAGAAATGACCAAAACGCGATGTCTATTTGGGTGGCATTAGGTCAGATTCATCGTCAGGCTGACGTTGTATACGCCGACGGAGTCACTGTCGAGAAACTTTCAAAGTATAAAATCCTCTATATGCCGGATTCAAAGTTTATTGCCGACGAGGACATGAAATCAGTTCGCGCCTGGGTTGAAAAAGGCGGAGTTCTTATCGCAGAAGGCGGATCGTCGCTCTTTGACGGCAGCACTCTCAAACTGCGCAAAAATTATGCTCTTAGCGATGTCTTTGGTGTAGATTACAAAGAAACGAAGTTCCTTCCAGATGACGAGAGCGATACATTCTGCCGTCGTCGCGGCGAGAAGGTGGCTTCGTTCAAGTTTGTTGCGGATCTTGAGCAGCGTTATCATCTTAACGATTCTATACATCGTGATCTTAAGCCGGAAAAGAGCGTTAAGCACTTTGTTATCGGAAAAGAGTCGGCCGACTTCATGCCTGGCATTAAAGCTGGTACGAAAGTTGAATTTGACGCAGCCTTGGGCGTCGATATCGTCAAAGAGACTACGGCTAGGAAGATCGCATCTTATAAAGATGGTAATGGCGCCGTTTACGTCAACGAGTTCGGTAAGGGCAGATGCTACTTCCTGACCGCGCAATATCCAATGATGGGACATGTTACCAGCCATTGGGAGATGATGCCCAATAAATGGGTTTTCTGGAATAATGTCCTCAAGATGCTTGATTCCATCGTGGATGGCGCTTATGCGAAAGCAAATGCACATTCAAGCGTTGAAGTTACAGGCCTCAATGAAGACGTTGAAGTTACGGTTGATGATTATGGTGATAAATATGTTGTTCACATGCTTGATTACGATGTTAAAACTAAAGGCGTTAAGGGTGCGAAATTAACAGTCCCAGGTAATCGTGAAATAAAACGCGTTTTCTATCCAGACACAAAGACGGAAATAAAGGTTAATAATAGAGAAGTTATTCTTCGTGATTTCATAAACTACGATATGCTCGTTGTAGAGTTTAAATAAGAGGGAATAATAAATGAAGCTACAATCAATTACAAAAGTCTCATTGGTTTTATCAACACTCCTTATGGGTGCTGTTTCGGAGGCAAAAACAATCGGTATTTGGTTTGATAAACGAATCGGTATTATGCAGGGAGTCACAAACACCCTCGTAAAGGCTGGTTGGGATGTAGAGTTTATTCACGAGTCTGGTAAGAATAGCCCATTTAAGACTAGTGAAACACTTAAGAAGTATGATGTTCTTTATTTCCCAGGCGGTTGGGGAAGGTACTTCTTCCCTTATTCAAACACTAGGAAATCTATCATACGTTATGTGGCACAAGGCGGTGGGGTGATTCTGAGCGGTTTCCGCGGCGGATATCCCCGTACTGCAAACCGCCCGATGTTCCCAGAAGTAGCAGAAGTCTACAACAGACTTTCTAGTTCTTGGATTTTCCCTTATGGTAAAAGTTCAATCGCTAAGGCTTTCGATGGCGAGCCCATTACTGCTGGCAGCGGCGATCACTTGGCTATAAAAGTTGGCCCTAAGGGCAATGTCTTTGCTGAGAATTCAGGTGATCCCGTAGGTGCTTACGGTGAAGTAGGCTATGGCAGGGTTATCGTTTACGGCGGCCACTTTGCCTATTATATTGGTGATGATACCAGCGCGTCAAATGAAAAGTTGCTTTTAGCGATGATTAAGTATCTTACTGACGCGAAGAAGCCTTCAGAAGAAAAGGCAAAGATGGCGGCAGATTTGGCAGAAGCGAACTTCATTCGCCGTGAACGTATGCTTGATTTGACTCTTGACGAGCGCGGCCCAGACATGAAAGCCGGTATTATACCGATGGCTCGAGATACGATTACTTCAATACCCGAGGCGTTGGCATATAAGTTGGATTATTTTGCGAAATTCCTCCCGAAGAAAGAGGCCGAAGAATCCGCCAAAAGATCTTCATCTATAATGAAAGAAGTTAAAGCAGTAATTGCTGAAGCTTCAAAAATGAAAGATGAAGCAAACAAGTATCTTTTGTCGCTTGATGTCGCTAATTTAAATAAATTTACCATCAAGGAAAGCAAATGGTCTCAGGCAAATGTTCAAGCTAAATTTGCAACTCTCATTGATACTAACGTTATTGCAAGGACTGAGTCTTATATCGACACGATCCGTCCTTTGGTTAGAGCAGAAAAGATTCGCCGCATCAAGGCAGAACTCAAGGAAGATTTAAAATCGGTTCCTGCGCTTATCGAAAAGATGATATCAGGCACGGCTAAGGAAAGGTACGAGGCGGCGCTTGAAATCGGTCGTATTCAGCCTAATGACAAAAAAGCAGTTGAAATTCTTGTAAAACTTCTTAATGATGAAGAAGAGAAGGTACGTACGCAAGCTGCAATTTCTCTTGGTTGGATGCAGTGCAAAGAAAAGATAGTACTTGACGCGCTCGTTAAAAAACTGTCTCATCCGAATGTGTTTGATCGCCGTCGAGCAGCACAAGCTCTTGGTAATATTGGTGTTTCAAGGCCAGATATCGTAAAAGGTCTTCTTCGTTGCACTGAAGAGATTGAGCCAGGCTGGAACGGGTCAATGTTAGCTCAGCTTTCGTGCCTTGCGTTAGGGCACATAAAGGCGCAAGGAGTTAGTGATAAACTTCTTAAGATTGCAGAAAACGAGAAGACTGATCCTTCTCTTCGGGATACAGCCGTTATTGCATTAGGTTATATTGGGGACAAGAGCGTTGTGCCTGCGCTTCAGGAATTAGCGAAAAAACAAAAAGAACCAGATTATCCCAGGTCATACCGTCGCGGCAAGGTTAAACCAATCCATAATCTTTTCTCCTATGGTCAGCATGGTAATATAAATTTAAATCTTGGTTTGACACTTTCCATTAAGTATGCTCTTGAGGATATCGCCAAGGGCGGTCGCGAAGCTGGTGTTAAGCAGATGATTGAACGTCGTTCGAAAGACATGTGTTATGCAATTACAAAGAACTGCCAATCCTTAGCTGGTCGTATCTTCAATGGAACGGCTGTTTTCGGTCCAAAGACTCGTAAATATCTCCTTCCGCATTTAAAAGAAGCCGGCTTTACAGGCGTTCACAACGCGTGGGGTGTGCAAGGTATGAATACCGAAGTATATCTTGAAATGCTTAGAGAGGCTTCTGATTTAGATCTTATTTGGATCGATACATTGCCAGGATATGCTCATGCGGGCAAGACTGTCACAGAATGGCGTTTCGAGAGGATGAATGATATTCCATCTATTTCAGGTTTTTGGGCAGAAGAATCTTGGCCAGAGCCAGGTTATAAGAGTTGCTATTTACCGTATTTTATCGAGAAGCAGCTCGGTAAAAATTGGCGCACAAGCGGTGAGTTAAATAAAGAAGAAATTGCTCTTATCGATGATATGTCAAAGAAGGACGATTGGTGCTACTTTGGTAGATTCTGTGATCCTTCGAAGGTGAAAGAATCAAATTACGAGGCACCATGGAACGGTAGGCTTCGTACTTTGATGCTTGAGATCGAAAATCAGGCGCTTGTTGAGTTATGGAAAGAATCGCAGGATTACCTCCACGCATCAAGGATTGGTTTTGCCCACACTTATGTTATTTCAACGGCAGATCCAGTACGCTTCCCAGAAGACAATAAGGCTATTCACCAGGTTGACTCAATCGGTCTTGAGTCGTATCAGTCCTTCGGTCGGTCTACTTCGTATTTTATGCAGCGCTACCGCGATGGCGAAGGGCGCTCATCAATGAGTGAGCTTTATAACTGGTACTGCCCATCAGCAGTTCATGCGCGCCTTGGGTTCTGGCAGAATGCTATTCACTCAAAGTGTTTTTATAACTTTGCTCTCTATCATATTTTTAAGTATGCCTCG
>JAGBZX010000009.1 GCA_017628025.1 Kiritimatiellia bacterium
AGGGCGCTCATCAATGAGTGAGCTTTATAACTGGTACTGCCCATCAGCAGTTCATGCGCGCCTTGGGTTCTGGCAGAATGCTATTCACTCAAAGTGTTTTTATAACTTTGCTCTCTATCATATTTTTAAGTATGCCTCGAGCGAATATCTTTGGGTATGGTCAAAGGATCGCTGGGAAGAATTCCGCAATGTTTATAAGCGTGTTGCCGATAACAAGCAATACTACAAGATAGTGCCTTCCGCGGCGAATATCGCGGTACTTTTCTCAGGGCGCTCTTCCAGCGTTGTCCGTGTCTCCACCTATCAGCAAGCTCCAATTCCAGAGAGAAACGACCAAAATGCGATGGCAATTTGGGTTGCGTTAGGTCAGATTCATCGTCAAGCTGATGTGGTATATGCCGATGGAGTTACGGTAGAAAAACTTTCCAAATATAAAATTATTTATCTACCTGATTCGAAGTTCCTCGCAGATGATGATATCGAAGCAATTCGCACATGGGTAAAAAATGGCGGCGTACTTATTGCAGAGGGTGGTTCAACGCTTTTTGATGGTAGCAATCTCAAGATGCGTAAGAATTATGCTCTTAACGATGTCTTTGGTGTTGATTACAAGTCAACGAAGTTCCTGGCCGATGACGAAAGTGATACATTCTGTCGTCGTCGTGGTGAAGCGGTATCTGCGTTTAAGTTCGTAACCGATATGGAAAATCGTTACCATCTTAATGATTCAATTCATCGCGATCTTAAGCCAGAAAAGAGCGTTAGGCACATAGTTGTTGGTAGTGACTTAGCGGAATTTATGCCTGGTATTAAAGCTGGTACTAAGGTTGAGTTTGACGCTGCTTTAGGCGTTGACCTTGTAAAGGAAACTACAGCCCGTAAGGTTGCTTCTTACAAAGATGGTAATGGCGCAATCTATGTAAATGAATTTGGAAACGGCAGGTGCTATTTCTTAACTTCTCAGTATCCATTGATGGGTCATGTCACTAGCGAGTGGGAAATGATGCCCAACAAGTGGGTATTTTGGGACAATGTCCTAAAGATGCTCAGCTCTATTGTTGATGGTGCTTATGCTAAGGCAAAGGCACACTCAAATGTTGAGGTAAAGGGGCTTAATGAAGATGTTGAAGTTACTGCTGACGATTATGGCGACAAGTATGTTGTTCATATGCTAGATTATAATGTAAGGACAAAAGGCGTTACGAACGCAAAGCTAATCATTCCTGGCGATCGTCAGATAAAGAGAGTCTTCTATCCTGATACAAAGACAGAAGTTAAGGTAAACGGCAGAGAAATTTCTCTACGTAACTTTGTCAATTATGATATGCTAGTTATTGAGTTCAAGTAAAAAACTAGAGGTAAATAAAAAAACATCTCTCGCGTACACGAGAGATGTTTTTTTGCACATGAAAAAGAGAATGGATTTTATCGGCTGCGAGATTTCTTTACTTTGATATTGCTAAGATATGGCTTTATGTGCTTTGCGAAAATTTCATAGCCTTTAGCTGTTGGATGAAGTTTGTCACGAGTAAGCCCAGCTTTAATTAGTTTATTTTCATCAAGAAATTCGCTCCCAAAATCAATATACTCTAATTTCCCTTTATAGTCATTTTCTTTTTTGAAGTTAGCTAGAATCTCGTTGAGTTTCGCGGCATTTTTGCGATGTGATGATTCAGGACCAAATGAAGGAAGCGCGCCAATTAATAGTATTTTAGCCTTTGGCGCAGATTTATTAACGAGATCTAGGATCTTTCTTATGCCTGTTGCTGTTTCGGCGGGAGTATTGGCTTTAAATTTCTTTGTGGTTGCGAAATTGTTAATTCCAATTAGTACAATTACTAGCTCAGGCTTAATGTTTTGAAGTTCGCCTTTTTCTAATCGCCAGATTACATTTTGTGTTCTGTCAAATCCATAGCCCATATTAAGTGTGGGTATTTCGCCAAAGCAATTTAACCATTCTTTTTTAGTAGCAGGGTCGTTGATTTCGCCGATTGATTTTATGCCAGCCCAATGGTGGGTGATAGAATCGCCAATCATTACAACTTTTGGATTAAGTTTCTTTTGAGTGGATTTAATTCGATTGTGTCTTGAGTACCAATCGTAGCCATCTTCTTCAATTTTCGGCATAGGTTTTGTTGCTGGATTGGGTGATGAGCCAGAGGAATGAGCAGGAAGAGCTGCAAAGATAGTAGCTAAAACAAGAAGTATTGATAATTGCATATAATCTCCTTTTTTGTTGGTTGTAATCCCAATGCAAATTAGCACGAGATGTTATTTGTGTAAATCTTATCAAAAAGGTAGTTTTTGCGTCAAGTTGAAATTTGTTGAAATTTGTTCAGTGTTGAATACATTTGTAAACTTAAAAATGTTGCCAATGTTGCCAGTGTTGCCAGTATCAATACCAGTTTCGGTATTGGATTTTAAAACTTACGCCAAGTACGCGATGTTTTTACTTTGTCTTTTCACCGCTTATTAATAGCTTTCTATCATACTTGATGTTCAATTGTAAGTATGATAGAATACTTTTAAATCGTATTTCGTAATAGATTAAGGGTGTTTTTTTTATGAAAATTTTGCCACAATTAGTTTTGATTTTACTTGCCTTTACTTCATATGCTAATGCTTGGTTAGAAAATTGGGATTCACCTTATGGGTTGCCGCCATTTAGCAAGCTCAAGCCTTCTGATTATCCTGAAGCAATGAAAGTTGCCGCGGATGAAAAACGAGCGGATATCGCTAAAATTCTAGCCAACAAAGATGAGCCAACTTTTGATAACACTATCGCGCCTTTTCTTTGGGCTGGCGGGACAATGGTGAGAATCAGAAATGTTTTTAGAAGACTTATTTCTGTAGAAAGAAACGAAGAGTTTAGTAAGGCCGCGTCAGATGTTATCGCTCCTCAAACAGCATTAAGAATGGAGATAATGACGAATCCCGAGCTTTTTGCTCGCATAAAAAAGGTATACGATGGAGATCGCTCAAAATTATCTCCTGAAGAAGTCGCCGTGTTAGAGGCGACATATAGAGCTTTTCGTAATAATGGAATAGGATTATCATTAGACGACCAAAAGAAAATTAAAGAGCTTAGTTCAAAGGCCTCAAGTTTGCAACTTAAATTTAGTAAGAATATTCTCGCAAGTAATAATGTATTCAAGAAAAAACATAATGTTAATATAGCAGAGTTTGCGCAGGCCCTTCGTCGTACAGATGATAGAAATAAAAGAAAAGAAATCTACTTAGATTTCAAATCTCGTGGTTATTGCCCTGGAGAAAATGATAATAGCTCGCTAATCAAAGACATTCTAAAAATAAGAGATGAAAATGCCAAAATTCTTGGCTACAAAACATCGGCAGAATATTATATTGAGCCAAAGATGGCGAAAACTCCAAAGGCTGTGTATGACTTTTTAATGCCTATTTTAGAAGTTGCTAAAAAAGCGGCAAATCGAGAGATTGCAGAACTTCAAACATTAATGGATGAAGATATTAAGAAGGGGCTGCTCCCTGAAGGCTCTCGTATTGAAGCATGGGATGTAGCGTATTATTTAGAGCGTCTTACAAAAGAGAAGTTTGCTTTTGAAAATTCCTCTGTTAAAAAATACTTCAAAATCGACAATGTCGTAGAAAAAGGCTTGTTCGAAATGGCAAATGTGCTTTATGGGCTTAAGTTTGAAGAAATAAAAGATATAGAAACTTATCGCCCAGAAGCAGTAAAAGTTTACAATGTAACGGATTCTGACGGCTCATTTGTTGGTGTTTTTGTTGTCGATTATCATCCACGCGCCACAAAAAATAGCGGTGCTTGGATGGGGCTTTGGCGCCGCCAAATGCACACGCCTGACGGCAAGGATATTCGCCCCGTCGTTCATAATTGCGCAAATGTCGGCACGCAACTTGAGATAGCAAATGTAACAACGCTTTTCCATGAATTTGGCCATGGGCTACATGGTCTACTTTCTCGTTGTAAATTCCCGACATTAAGCTGCACTGGCTCATATTCTGATTATAGCGAGACGTTTTCTCAATTTCACGAGCACTGGGCGTTTACCCAGCGTCTTCTTGAAAAATACGCAATTGACGAAACGACAGGCCAAAGGATACCAGATGAACTTATCAAGAAAGTTAAGCGCAATCAAAAAGTCGGCAAGGGCATTTATATAACTGGATTAGTGGCTACTGCGCTATTAGATCTTAAATTGCATGAAGTTACTCAATTTGATGATTTTGACGTTGTAGAATTTGAAAAAGAGATTAGACAATGGATGGGCATTTCTGATTCGATCTCTCTATTCCATCGCCCAGGTCATTTCGCCCATTTGTTCTCTAGTGCTAGCTATGCAGCAGGTTATTATAACTATATTTGGGCAGATGTAATTCAGCATCATTTGTATTCTATTTTTGCCGCCCACGAAGACCCTTGGCAGAAGGAACTTGCTATGAAATTCCGCAAGATATTCCTTGAAAGAGGTGGTGCAGATGACCCGATGAGGCTATTTAAGCTCTTTACTGGCGTTGATAAGCCAGATATGAACCCATACTTAAAGTATTTTGGGCTAATTGATTAAAAAGTCCTGCTTTAGTTTGTGGTAAATATGATATAATATGTTCAAATATGGAGGATGTCATGAGAAAAGCTCATGTTGAACGTAAAACAAAAGAAACTTCGATAGTTCTGTCGCTAAACCTTGATGGTTCTGGCGAGGTAAATGTACGCACAGGAATCGGTTTTTTTGATCATATGCTTTCGCTTTTAGGTAAGCACGCGCTAATTGACCTTGATATAGAAGCTCATGGTGATCTTGAAGTTGATTATCATCATACAGTAGAAGATACCGGGCTAGTTCTCGGTAAAGCGCTAAATGAAGCGTTGGGTGATAGAGTCGGTATTAAGCGCTATGGTTTTGCTTCGATACCGATGGATGAAGCTCTTTGCGAAACCTCGCTCGATTTAGGCGGTAGGCCTTTTCTTGTTATGCAATGCCCGATGAAGCATATGATGGTGAAGGACTTTGAAGTTAAGCTTGTTGAAGAGTTCTTCAGGGCGCTTTCGGTAGAGTCGCGTTCTAATATTCACCTCAGGCAGATTTATGGCGATGAGGCTCATCATGTTTGTGAAGGCATATTTAAGTCTTTTGCTCGTGCGTTGAGACAGGCTAAAGAGATTGATGCTAATGAAAAAGGTGTTCCTTCCTCGAAAGGTGTTATATGATAATTATTCCGGCAATTGATTTAAAAGATGGAAAATGTGTTCGCTTAAGACAAGGTTGCGCTGACGATGTAACAGTCTATGGTGATGACCCTGTAGCGCAGGCTCACTTTTGGCGTGAGCAAGGAGCAAAGGAGCTTCATGTTGTCGATTTAGATGGTGCCTTCAAAGGCCAAAGCGTTCATTCAGAAGTTATTAAGCGCATAATTGAGGCGTTTGGTGGTATTGTTGAAGTTGGTGGCGGACTTCGTAATATGCAAGCACTAGACGCGGCTGCTGCTTCTGGAGCTTCGCGTCTTGTTATTGGTAGCGCGGCACTTGAGTCGCCACAATTTCTTTCTGCTGCCGTTGAAATCTATGGTGATAAAATAGCAGTTGGTATAGATGCGCGCGATGGTTTTGTTCAGACTAAAGGCTGGGTAGAGACGACGGCCGTTAAGGCTGTAGATCTTGCTGCCGCTGTTGCCGCTACCGGTGTAAAGACGATTATTTATACAGATACTGCAACTGATGGTATGCTTGGAGGGCCAAATACTTTGCAGATGGCAGAAATTTGCGATGCGGCGCCCTCGTGTCAGATAACAGCTTCTGGCGGTGTTTCTTCAGTTCGTGATGTAGAGTCTCTTATTGCTCTTAAACGCGATAATTTGCGTGCGGCAATCGTAGGCAAGGCGCTATATGATGGGCGTACGACATTCAAGGAGCTAGATGAAGTCGCTTGTTGAGACGCTTGCTAGCGGTTATAAAGTAGTTATGGTTCCATGCGAGGCAGAAAGCGTCGCAGTAGGTTTTTTTGTTGGGGCTGGTTCGTGCGATGAAAAGCCTGAAGAAGCAGGCATTTCTCATTTTATAGAGCATATGCTTTTTAAAGGAACTAAGCGTCGCCGCGCGGCAGATATTGTTCGCTCAGTAGAAGGTCGTGGCGGAAACTTCAATGCGTTTACTTCTGAAGAAGTTACTTGCTACTATGTGCATATGCCTAGCGAGTATTTACCAGAGGCTATAGATATACTTTCTGATATGTATCTTAATGCCTCGCTACCAAAAGCAGAGTTTGATAGAGAAAAAAGTGTCATCATTGAAGAAATTAAAATGTATGATGATGACCCTTCGGCGGTAGCAATGGAAAATCTTCAAGCTGCCGTTTTCAAGGGCTCGCCTTTGGCAACATCTGTTGCGGGAACAATCAACTCCTTAACCCCTATGAAGGTGGCTAATTTAGTTGATTATAAGTCGCGTCATTATTTGCCTTCAAATACAATTATTGTTGTAGTTGGCGCTTTTTCTCCAGATAAATGCATAAAGAGCCTCGAAAAGTCGTTTGCCAATAGCTCAGGGGTAAATGCGGCGAAGCATCAGCGTACATTTAAAATACCGCGTATAAAAAAAGGTTCCTCTGTAGTTGCAACGCGCGATATTAAACAGGTTCAACTTGCCATGGGTTATAGAGTGCCTGGCTCAATGGATAATCGTAAGTATGTTGCCACTGTTGTTGATGCCGTGTTAGGCAGAGGAATGAGTTCGCGTCTATTTCAAGAGGTTCGAGAAAAGCGCGGATTAAGCTATGATATCTCATCGCGCGTTCAGCATTTTAATAAAGCTGGTATTTTTGCAATTTCAGCAGGCTTGGATGTCTCTCGTATAAAGATGGCTTATGATACTATTTTATCGGAGATGGCTAAATTAAGAATTAAGCGAGTTTCGAATGCCGAGCTAAAACGCACAAAAGAGTTTATAACGGGCAACTTCCGTCTGGCGCACGAGAGAGTGACTGCGAAACTTTTTTATTATGGTGCCTCAATGTTGATGTTTGGTAGGGTAATGCCTGTAAAAGAGCAAGTAGATAGCCTTCTTGCTGTCACCCCAGATGATATTCTTCAGTATGCTGATGAATTTTTTGCTGAGGAAAATTGTTTTACCAGTTGGGTTGTGCCTTCGTGTGAAAAAAATCTTAAACTCCCAGGAGTTCAGTGATGAAGAAGTGTTCTTTGAAGAATAGCTGCAAAATGAATGTTGTTGAAAAAATCCTTTCAAGTCATATTGTTAAGGGTTCTTCTCTTGATGATGTAGAGGTTGCTATAAAGATTGATCAAACTCTAACTCAAGATGCCACCGGTACGATGGCATATCTCCAGTTTGAATCAATGGGAGTTTCAAAGGTAAAGACTCAGCTTTCTGTTTCATATGTAGATCATAATACTGTTCAGATTGGGTTTGAAAATTCTGACGACCATGATTTTCTTTCTTCGGTAGCTAAGAAATACGGTATTATTTATTCAAAGGCAGGCAATGGTATTTGTCATCAGTTGCATCTTGAGCGTTTTGGCAAGCCTGGCACGACATTATTAGGTAGTGATTCTCATACCCCAACGGGCGGAGGAATCGGGCAGATTGCTATTGGTGCTGGTGGTATTGATATCGCTGTTGCTATGGCAGGAGGAGCTTTTAATATCCCTCGTCCCAAAGTTAGAGCTATTGTTCTAAAGGGTGCGCTTGGCTCAGGAGTTTCAGCAAAAGATGTTGCGCTTAAGGTTTTAGAGAAATTTGGCACAAAGGGCAATGTAGGTTGGATATTTGAATATTCTGGTCCTGGTGTTGCGACACTTGATGTGCCTTCGCGCGCTACTATTGCTAATATGGGAGCAGAGCTAGGTGTTACTACGAGTGTTTTCCCGTCTGATAGCGTAACGAAGCAGTTCTTAGTAGCCCAAGGCAGAGCGAAAGATTTTACCCTCCTAAAAGCAGATGCTGGGGCAAAATATGATGATGTTTGGGAGCTTGATCTTTCTAAAATTGAGCCTCTTGCAGCTGCTCCTCACTCACCAGGCAATATCGTTACTGTTAAATCAATGAAGGGTGTAAAGGTCAATCAGATAATGATTGGCTCTTGCACAAATTCGTCATATCGCGATATTCGCACAGTTGCAATGCTTTTAAAGGGTAATCATGTTGCTGATGATGTTGAAGTTGGTATAGCGTGCGGTTCTCGCCAAGTAGTTTCTATGTTGGCCAAAGATGGCTCTTTAGAGATTTTAGTTAAGGCAGGTTGCCGAATATTAGAGAATGCTTGTGGCTTTTGTATAGGTGCTCATATGAGCCCATCAACTGGTGCTGTTTCTCTTAGAACGAGCAACAGAAATTTCGAAGGGCGTTCTGGTACGAAAGATGCTAAAGTTTACCTTGTTAGTCCAGAGACTGCCGCGGCATCTGCTTTGACGGGCGAGTTTTCTTTGTGCAAATCTGTTAAGAATGTTCCGCGCCCAAAGAAATTCCCAATTGATGATTCGATGTTCCTTTATTCTGCAACTGCAGGCAAGGGTATAAAAGGAGCTAAAATTGTTCGAGGGCCGAATATCGCTCAAGTCCCAAAGGGCGAGAAGTTGAGAGATGATTTTTCGGCGATTGTGACGATTAAAACTGGCGATAAAATCACAACAGATCACATTATGCCCGCTGGTGCTAGGCTTAAGTTCCGCTCAAATATTCCTCAATACTCTAAGTATGTATTTGAGAGCGTTGAGCCTACTTTCCATGATATGTGTCTTGCGAATAAGGAGAAAGGGCTATTTAATGTCATTGTCGCAGGGGAGAGTTATGGCCAAGGCTCAAGTCGTGAGCACGCAGCTCTCTGCCCAATGTATTTAGGCGTTAAGGCAGTAATTGCCAAATCAATTGAGCGTATCCATCGCGCAAACCTTATTAATTTTGGTATTTTACCTTTCGTGTTCAAGAATCCAGCAGATTACGAAAAGTTGAAATTTGGACAGAAGCTTCGTTTTAGGGGTCTACCTAGCGATATAATCAGTTCAAGCTTAACGAACGTAGAAACACCAGCTGGATTAATTGAGTTAGAATTAAAACTTTCTGATCGCGAGAAGAAAATTATTCTTTCTGGCGGACTTTTGGCTTCACTTTAAAAAGATAGGAAATAAACGATGAAATGGACTAAAGCACTTATTCAAACTCTAAGAGAAAACCCTGGCGATGCTGAAATTGACTCTCATAAGCTACTAGTTCGCGCTGGCCTAGTAAAGAAGATGGCAGGTGGCCTTTATACATATTTGCCTCTTGGCTTGCGCTCGCTAAAGAAGGTAGAGAATATTGTGCGAGAAGAAATGAATCGCGCTGGTGCTCAAGAAATTGTAATGCCTATTCTTCAGACGGCAGAGTTGTGGAAAGAATCTGGTCGTTGGGATTCAATGGGCCCGAATATGTTTAAGGTAAAAGACCGTGCTCGTCATGATTATGCGCTAGCTCCTACAGCAGAGGAGGCGGTTGTTGATGTCGCGCGTAGTGTCATTTCGAGTTATAGACAGCTTCCAGTTACCGTTTATCAGATTCAATGGAAGTTTCGCGATGAAATTCGTCCGCGCTTTGGACTTATGAGATCAAAAGAGTTCTTGATGAAAGACGCGTATTCTTTTGATACGTCAATGGAGGCGGCCGACGGTAGTTACGAGGCTATGTATGAAGCATATAAGCGTATCTTTAGTCGCTGCGGTTTGGCTGCAGTTCCCGTTGAAGCTGATACTGGTGATATTGGTGGTAAATCAAGTCACGAGTTTCATGTTTTGGCAGAGGCAGGCGAGGATGGTATTGCTGCTTGTCAATGTGGTTATGCGGCAAATCTTGAAAAGGCTTCACGTCGTGCGCCAGCACGTGAGGATGAATCTTGCCCTGAGGCAGAGGTCGTTCCAACGCCGGGAGCTAAAACGATAGAAGAAGTCTCGCGCTTTATGGGGATGCCTGCATCTAAATTTGTTAAGTCGCTTATTTATATGTGCGATGGCAAGCCTGTGATGGTGTGTGTGGCAGGTGACCGTGAGGTTAATGAGATTAAACTTAAGCATTTCCTTGATGTTGCTAGCGTGGAGCTTGCTACGCCAGCAGATATTTTATCTGCTAGTGGTGCTTCTGCTGGTTCCGTAGGCCCTGTAAAGCCGTTAGATGCTTCTATGCGCATTGTTGCAGACTTTGCGCTTAAAGGAGCTAAAGGCGTTATGGTAGGCGCAAATATAGATGATAACCATATAAAGAATGTAGATCTTGCTCGCGATACGAAGATTGCTGATGAGGATTATGCTGATTTAACTATCGTTGCAGAAGGCGATATTTGTCCTAAGTGTGGGGCTAAGATGTCAGATAAGCGTGGTATCGAAGTTGGTCATGTCTTTAAGCTTGGTGTTAAGTACACAGAGGCGATGAAGGCAGTTTACAAGACTAAAGATATTAATGAAGAAGTTATGGTTATGGGCTGTTATGGCATTGGCGTTGGTCGTACAATGCAGGCTATAATTGAACAAAGTCATGACAAAGACGGCATAATTTGGCCTTCATCAGTCTCTCCTTATCAAGTCGTAATTGAAAACCTTGACCCAAGTGACGCGCACGTAACAGAAGTTGCTGACCGTCTTGAAGCAGAACTTGAGGCCAAAGGCGTAGATGTTATCGTTGATGATAGAGAAGAGCGTCCTGGTGTTAAATTTAAAGACGCAGATCTTATTGGCTTTACAGTAAGAGTTGTTGTTGGCGCTAAAGGGCTTAGCAATGGTGGCATTGAAGTAAAGCGCCGCGCTGACGATAAGTCTAAGACTAAGGTTGTGCCTGTAGAAGAAGCGTTGGCTGTAATTTTGGATTCTCTTAAATAATCTCAATAAATGCGTCAAGGTTCTTATAAATGGTGGCTCTTGCTCCTTTTGGGCGGAGCCTACTTTTTTCATCAGGCAGATCGCGCAATTTTTGGCGTATTAACTCCTTATATTCAACAGGATTTAGGCCTAGATAAACTTCAAATAGGACATATTACAACAGTTCTATTTGTGACTATCGCTATAGCAACTTTTTTTGCAGGCTTTATTGGAGATAGGTTTAATAGGAAGTGGGTAATTACACTATCGCTGCTTTTTTGGTCTGTAGCAACTGCCGCCATTGGCCTAGTGCGTGATTTCCAAATTGGCTCAGTTGTAGTTTCTGCATTTGCAGCTACTTTGTTTTTGCGCTCGATAGCAGTGGGAGGAGGCGAGAGTTTTTACGCGCCTTCAGCCATGTCGCTTTTAGCTTCTTATCATAAGCAGACTAGATCGCTAGCGTTTTCTATTCATCAAGCCGCTCTTTATACTGGACTAATGTTAAGCGGTGTATTGGCGGCCAAGGTGATGGGTATTTTCGGCTCATGGAGAGATGTCTTTATCGTTTTTGGTGTGCTTGGGTTTTTGCTTGGAGTAGTATTTATATTTGCGCTAAAAGAAGCGCCAAGAGTTGTGTCCAGAAATGACGCGACAAAAGTTTCTTTCTTTGAGTCGTTTAAATTTTATTTTACTAATCCTTCAGCTCTTTTAGCTACGACAGGTTTTATCGCAATAGTTTGTGTTAATAATGCATATCTTTGTTGGGCGCCTGCAATCTTTTCAGAGCGGTTTGCGGTTAATCCAGAAGTTGCGGGAAAGCATGCAATGCTTTACCATCACCTCGTAGCGTTTTTAGCAATTCTTTTAGGAGGCTACTTAACAGACTTATTCGTTAAAAAAACGCCGCGTTTTAGGCTTGCGCTTCAAATAACATCGTTGTTGTTAGGAGCTCCGGCACTATATTTTATCGGTAGTGCGAATTCTTTTAATTGTGCCGTAGCTCTGACCGCAGTATATGGCTTATTTCGCGGTTTATTCGAAGTAAATACACACGCTTCAGTTTTTGACGTGGTCCCAGCGAAGTATCATTCTTCTATTGTAGGTTTTATGATTCTTCTAGCAATGCTAACTGGAGCTTTTTTTGGTGGTGAATTAGCAGGTGGAGTTTTACAGTATTTTAAAGAAGACGGTTGTAAAGTGCTTTTTGCGCTAATGGCCAGCGTTTATGTTTTGGCGGCATTAGCTATGATGGTATCGTTTTTCTTTACATTTAAGAAAGATCGAAAGCTTATTGAACAAGATACATAAAATTACTAAAAAGAGGGATAGTTATGAAAAATGCGATATTCTTTAGTTTAACTTTTTTTGCATTAGCTTCTTTTGCTCGATTATCTCCAGAGGCATTAGCCGAGAAAGCAGCAGAAGGTAGACTTACCGTCAGAGATTTTGGCGCCAAGGGCGATGGAGTTACAGATGACACTTCTGCCATTCAAGCCGGTATTGATTATTTGGTTGAAAGAGGTGGGGGTAAGTTGTTTTTCCCGTTTACAACAAATGGCTATTTAATTGCTTCGCCAGCTAAGGAATTTACAAAAGATGGTAAGCTTGTTAGAGCGCAGATTATCATCCCCCCTGGGAAAGCTAATATTCGCCTTGAAGGTGAGATGCCGTGCAAACTTTTATATAATTATCAAGTCCGCCAAAGGGGGATGGCTACTTTTAAACCAACAAAGTTTGGCGAGAATACAATTTGCAATACGACACTTATTTCTACATGGGATGCTCCAGCTGTAACGAATATTACTGAGCGTCCATGGGCAGTTATTGCAGCGCCCGAGGGGACAGGTGCTGCTGGCAAATTCTCTAGATCAATGCTTTCCTTTGCAAATTTAGAGATACGCGTTCGTCTTGATAGAGAGCGTATGTATCCAATGACTACAGCAGCTAATTTCCATAATATAGCTCGTGTAACAATTGAGGATTCGCAGTTTTGTCTAGATGAGGCCGTAGGAGACGCAGATTTAGACAAAGAGCTTCAACCTAATCCATGCATTACGGCTGGCTTAATAGCCTCTGGAGATCAAAATGATAACCAAATATTTAGAAATGTAGCCTCTCAAGGCTTTAAGTATGGCTTTATTTTTGGTGAGCATACGACGGCAGAACATCTTTATGTGCATAATTGTGAATATGCTATTTGTTTTGCGGACTCAACACATCCTTCGATAATAAATCGCGTTGTTGCACAGCATAATACGCGTATTTTTTGCACGCTACCAAATGGTGCATTTGGGCGAAAGGCAGGTTGGGTAAACCTTATTGTTAACCAGTGTGATTACGAGACTGGCGAAGGGACAAAGCCTATAATTTCGCGCATGTGTTATGGTGTTCACGATCCAGATAATCGTTTTCGTGGTTCTATTACATATCTTCAGGGCTTTCCGGGTAATGGTAAGTGTTTCTTTCCTGTGTTGGGCGGAAAAAAACTTAAACTCTCTATTTTAGGACAGAAATAAGTCTGTTTTATATATGTCTCATTTGGAAAATGTCAAAAGGATGAATATAAAACTCTTGACCATAATTTTTACTGTTATTTTAGCAAGCGCAATCTCCTTGGGTGATGAAAGCAAAGAGATGCGCCTTGTTAGTTATAATATTCGTCATTGTTCAGGGGCAGATAAAGAGCTAAATATTCAGCGCATAGCAGATATTATAGCCAAGGAACGACCTGACATTGTGGGATTAAATGAAGTAGATAAATTTTCTAAACGTTCCAAGGGTGTTGATCAAGCAAAAGAGCTAGGTAAAAAGATAGGGTTATATGCTACATTTGCTGAAGCAATTCCGATTGCTGGTGGGAGTTATGGTAATGCTATACTTTCGCGAGAAAAGCCGCTTTCAGTGATGCGAATTCCGCTTCCTGGAAAAGAGCCTAGAGTATTGTTGTTTTGCGAATTTTCCGATTGTTGGTTCGGAAGCACGCATCTTAGTTTGCAAGAAACAAATCGCATTGCATCGGCTAGAATTATTAATAAATTAGTAAGAGAAAAGTCAAAAACGAAAAAGGTATTTCTTTCAGGCGACTTCAATGATTCGCCATCTTCAAAGACGCTTTCTGCGATATGTGAAGAGATGAAGATTCTTTCGGATCAGAGCAAGGCGACATACAATGCATTTAAGGATACTATTTTCGATAATAGCAAATGTATAGATTATATAGCTATAGATAGAGAGGCGGCAAAGAAATTTAGAGTAAAATCGACTCGTGTCAGAAGAGACGCGATATCATCTGATCACAATCTAATTTCGGTAACTCTAGTTAAGAAACAATAGTCATCTTGATTTCAAAAGCTTCGGTGTTTGGTTTTAAACTTACGCAAAGTTCGTTTTCATTCGCGAAGTTTTTTACTTTAAGATTTTTCCGCATTTAATTCTCATTTTTAGTAGAGGGATATTTATAGACAGGATTAAAAAGATTTATGCTGCGATAAGAATCTTGCCAATCCTGTCAAAACTAGTTGTGCCAGAACTAGTGCCATAGTCGCATTTACTTTCGCAAAGGATATCTTGTTTTGGTATTTGTGAATTAATCAGACCCAAAAATAACTTGATGGATTTTTTTCTTTTTGTTAAAATTCAAACATCAAACAGGGCTGACGTATGAAGAAAACGAAAACATTATGAAGCTTGAGGCGAATACTTATATGTACCATCCAGACGGACAGCTAACTCGAGCGAATTATGGCGGCAATTCCGAAGAGTTCCTTTGGGACGGCCTTGCGCTCGTCCGGCGCGGCGACGAGCACTTTGTTAACGAACCACATGTCGGAAATGCGCCGAAGAAGCTACGCTTCGAAGGGAAGCCGCGAGCGCAGCGAAGCGCCCGTAGGGCCCGCAAGGGGCCGCGAGGAAATCCCGTCGCGTCGTCGAAGGGCACTTCGTACTTCAACGACGCGCTCGGCACCACGCTCGGTTCCAAATCCAACGGCAAGTACTCTCCCGCCGCGCTCTCAGCCTTTGGAGAGGATATTTCAGATTCTTCAAACCGTTCCCCGTTCCCTGTTCCCAGTTCCCCATTCTTCACCGGTAAACCCTACATCGAAGGCTTAGGCCACGCCTTCCTCATGCGCAACTACCGCGCTGGTTTCGCCAAGTGGCAGACTGCGGATCCGTTGGGATATCCCGACGGTTGGAATCAGTTGGCGTATGTAAATAATTTAGTGCTTATAACAGTTGATTTATACGGATGTGTTAACTGGTCAACGATTTGGCAGGGAACTAAAGCCGTATTAGGGGGAACAGCTGAAATAGTTTCAGGATCTTTTTTGGTTGCAAATGTGGAAACCGCAGGAGTAACTCAAGTGGCAGGGGTATTATTGTTTATGGATGGTCTAGGACGTGTTGGGTTAGGATTTGCCAATATTACGGCAGGATTTACCGATCATCCAGAAGTCCCTGCTTCATATGCTGAAGTTACCGCAGACGTAGTAAAACAATTAACGGATGCAGATGACAATATCGTCGACAATGCCGCAAAAGTAGCAGATTATGCAATCGGATTAGCAACCCCAGATCCAAGTGGAGGAAAGATAATTGATATATTAGGTGCACTTGATGACATCGCAACGGCGGATGATGCCATGCACGATGTCGCCGAGTCTATTGAAAACTTATTAAAAGATTTA
>JAGBZX010000010.1 GCA_017628025.1 Kiritimatiellia bacterium
CAATAGCGTAACCGGCGACAGTCATTGCTTCGAGAACTGAATGGGGGTCACCTTCAAGCGTTGAACGGTCCATATACGCGCCAGGGTCGCCCTCGTCAGCGTTACAAACCATATACTTCTGACCCTTAGGCTGCTGCTGAGCAAACTTCCACTTCATACCAGTGGGGAAGCCTGCACCGCCACGACCTCTAAGGCCAGACTTAAGAATTTCATCAACGACCTGCTCAGGCGTCATCTCGAAGAGAACCTTCTCGATAGCCTTATAGCCGTCGCGAGCGATATAATCGTCAATCTTTTCAGGATCGATGACACCGCAGTTTCTTAAAACAATACGGAACTGCTTCTGATAGAACGGAATGTTCGCCTCAGCCAAAAGGTTCGTCGCCTGAGCTGGGTCATAGCAAAGGCGCTGAACAACGCGGCCCTTAACGAGGTGCTCAGAGATGATTTCTTTGACATCTTCTGGCTTAACCTGAACGTAGAAAGTACCCTGTGGAAGAATCTTGACGATTGGGCCCTGTTCACAGAAACCAAGGCAGCCTGTAGCTACCACTTGAACCGTCTTATCAAGACCCTGCTCAGCGAGCTGGGCTTTGAACTGATCGACAATCTTGTCGCCGCCACCGGAAAAGCACGCGGTGCCGCCGCAAATAAGGACATATGATTGATAAGCCATTTTGTCTCCTTCTAAACTCAGGCGTTCTTGATAATGTCAATTGAAGGACGATCGCAGATTTTAGAATCAACGAGCTCCTTACCAATGATGTGCTTTTCTACGATTTCCTTCGCAGTTGCAGCATCAACATTGCCATAGATAATCGCAGGCATGCCAGCAGCGATAACTTCAACCGTAGGCTCAGAAGAACACATACCCATGCAGCCAGTCTGGCGGATGAGAACGTTTGTAAGGCCCTTTTCGGTGAGTGTATCAACGAGAGCGGCGAAGGTGTCCTTCGCGCCTGCTGCTATACCACACGTACCCATACCGACGATGACTTGCACGTCCTTATTGGAACCTTCGCGCATTTCCATCGCCTTCTGCTTTTGCTCGCGCATCTTGCGCAAGTCATCAAGTGTAAGCTTTGCCATTGTTTAATCTCCTGTGAAAACTTTAAACTGCCGCTTAGCCAAGGCTGCGGTACTGTTCGATAATTTTCGCCACGTCTGAGTTGGCGAGTTTACCATGAACGTTGCCATTAACAACTGCTACTGGCGCAAGACCGCAGCAACCAAGGCAACGAACAGCCTCAACCGTGAACATACCATCGCTTGTCGTAGCGTTGAGACCAACGCCGAGCTGGCGTTCAAACTCCTTAATAAGGTCATCGCCGCCGCGGAGGTAGCAAGCTGTACCCATACAAACCTGGATAATATACTTACCAGCCTTCTCAAGCTTGAAGAAATTGTAGAACGTTACAACACCATAGATTTTGGCAAGAGGAACTTCAAGAAGTTCTGCCGTTTCAATGGCTATGTTGCGAGGTATATAACCGTATGTTTGCTGAACTTTGTGCAAAACCATGATAAGATTACCTGGCTTGCTTTTCCACTCAACTATAAACGCCTTTAACTCAGGCGTCATTGTCTCAATTTGGCAACTCACTATTTACCCTCCTTTGACGGTGTGAAATTCTTTAGCGTATTATACCACCAAGCACAGCAAAAGTCAACACCATCTAATAACTCATCTTATGTACGAAAAACTTCTAATAATAAACAAATTCGGCATTTATTAGCGATATATCACCGCAAAAAATGCCGAATTATAGTTGCTTTTTCTAGCAAAAAGCCGTAATTAAAGCCGTCTAATATGACGCTCCGAGATGTTTGCAGTTATTTGCTCTCCAATTATCGCGGCATTATCCCTTAGTGCTGTAATGAACTCATTGCCAAGTTCTGCCGCAATTTTAAACGAGACGTGCATGAGCTGTCTAAAGGAAGGATTATACAACTCGTCACTTTGCTCGTGCCTTAAGGCTCTTGCAAACTCGTCTTTTGACCACGCATTAACCGCATCGACTGATGGGAGTTTGTTTTCGTCTATGTCAATAACTGTTGCATAAGGAGCAGAAAGCTCTTCTTTGCGTGCTAGAGCTCCAGCATAAATACGCTTCGCTAGTTCAAGCGCTTTACCTCCAGAAAGCGCTAGCCCTATAAGCTCTTCTAGCCATGTCGTACCAGCAGTTTTTATATGAACGCCGACATCATGTTTTCTAATAAGTTCACCAATAATTGGATAGATAGAAAACTTATCAGACCCAGAGTGAACAGAAAGTTTTAGATTCTCAGGCAAGCCTAACTTTTCTACAGCCCACTTAAGAACTAAAATATCTTCTTCAAACTCTTTAGCAAATACCGACACGTCGCCTACGTAATCAACACCCTTGTTAAAGCGACCTGTAAATTTAGGTGCAAATGTCTGAACAGGTATTTTCTCTTTTGCGATCTCAGTTAAGATATAACGAATATCTTCTGGCGTTTGAGCTTCATCAACCTCGTCCATAGAAACTTCTGTAACGAAATTACCCTCGCCCTTAGCCGCCGCGATATATCTATAAAGCTCGCCTGCCTTGGCAATAGCTAGAGAATATTTCTCCTCAGGCGTAGACGCTTTGCGGATATAATCGGCTACATCAAGCGTAAAGAAGTCGCAATGCTCAATAAACATATCGACATTCTTCATCGAGATGTGATCAGCATCGCAGAAATATTCTCCCTTATATCCAACCTTTGCTACTGCTTCATCAGCCTCCTGACGAGTTGACTTTGGAGTTGTGCCAATTATAGTATGCTCACGATTTGACTTATTCCAAACCGGTGCAAATTCTCTGCCATACAACTCAGAGGCTTTTAGAAGCGCACTAAGTTGATTTACGCCTTCTTGCGCAAATCTATCGCCAACACCAAATGAAAACTTAGGTATTTGTTTCATATTAAAATTTCCTCAATCTTAGCCTGCGTTATAAGTTGCCGCTGTCGTATTGCCACCGTGACCTGTCCAGTTTGTATGGAAAAACTCACCTGTTGGCTTATCAAGGCGCTCGTAAGTGTGAGCACCAAAGTAGTCACGCTGAGCTTGAAGAAGGTTTGCAGGAAGTCGCTCTGTTGTATAGCCGTCAAAATACGAAAGAGCGCTCGTCATCGCAGGCGCGCTTACGCCATACTGGCAAGCGGCGGCAGCGACAGTTCTCCAAGCAGGAACGAGCTTTTCAATCGTCTCCTTGAAATAAGGATCAAGCAAGAGATTAGTAAGAGCAGGATTCTTATCGTAAGCCTCTTTAATCTTACCAAGGAAGACGCTACGAATAATGCAACCGCCGCGCCACATAAGAGCTATGCCGCCGTAATTGAGGTTCCAGCCGTAGGTCTTAGCAGCAGTACGCATAAGCGTATAGCCTTGTGCATAAGAAATAATCTTAGAAGCATAAAGCGCTTTACGAATAGCTTCAATAAATTCAGCCTTGTCGCCAGTAAACTCAGGAATCTTACGCCCATAGACGCGAGAAGCCTCAACGCGCTCTTCCTTCATAGCAGAAAGGCAACGAGAAAAGACTGCCTCGCCAATTAACGTCAGAGGCACTCCTTCATCAAGTGCGGCAATACCAGTCCACTTACCAGTTCCTTTTTGACCAGCCGTGTCACGAATTTTTTCAACGATAGGCTCGCCGTCAACATCTTTATAAGCCAAAATATCGCGCGTAATCTCAATAAGGTACGAGTCAAGTTCTGTCTCATTCCATTTCTTAAAGACTTCGTGCATCTCATCATCAGACATGCCGAGCAAATCGCGCATTAACTGATACGATTCGCAAATAAGTTGCATATCACCGTATTCAATGCCGTTGTGAACCATCTTAACGAAGTGACCTGCGCCATTTTCGCCAACCCAATCACAGCACGCCTGACCATCTTCGACCTTAGCGCAAATACCTTGGAATATCGGCTTAACAAAAGGCCAAGCTTCTGGCGAACCACCAGGCATCATAGACGGACCTTTAAGAGCACCTTCCTCGCCACCAGAGACACCAGTACCAACATACAAAAGACCTTTTGACTCAACATATTTAGTGCGACGAATAGTATCTGGGAAGTGAGAGTTACCACCATCAATAATAATATCGCCAGGCTCTAGAACTTCTACGAGCTGATCAATCATTGCATCTACTGCGGCACCTGCTTTAACCATGCAAAAAACCTTACGCGGTTTTTCAAGATTATCAATAAGCTCTTGTATTGAATGGCAACCAATAATATTCTTACCTTTGGCTCGACCATTAATGAAATTATCGACCTTTTCTGTTGTACGATTGTAGCACGCAACGGTAAAGCCCTTTGACTCCATATTCATGATAAGGTTCTCACCCATCACTGCCAAACCGATAAGACCGATATCAGCTTTTTTCATAATTGAAATCTCCTTTAGTTGTTTGTTGCTATTATATCATATATTCATGCGCCTGTGTTCAGAAGTTTCCTTCGTGATACATAACTAAGATATTTAAGAAAACTTCTATGAATCAAAAAGTTGTGACGCGTGCGCAAGTTGCGCCTAAAGGCACGATCAGGAAAACGGGGGAAAATCTTCCCTCAAAGCCACCTAACCTATTGTCAACAACTTGTAAACAAGTTCTTTATAAGTGTTGATATCATTAGCGCCAAATACCTTTTAAAATTTGTTATAATTTCTCCCATATGCAAAACACTGAAAATCTCCAAACTCCGCCTAACAACATAGACGCCGAACGTGCTGTTTTAGGCTCTATTCTTCTTGACTCTACAGGTCGCAACTCTGATCGTGTCATAGATCTTTGCCTTACTAGTCACATTTCTGAAAATTCATTCTATGACCTGCGCAATAGCGTTGTCTTTTCAAAAATGCTTGAGATGAATAGACACTCAAAGCCTATTGATGCAGTTACTATTATGGAAGAACTCTCCGTTTCTGGCAAACTTGAAGCCATCGGAGGAGCTGCCTACATACAAACTTTAATTGATAAAGTTGCAACCACTGCACATGCTGAGCACTATATACAGATTCTTCGCCAAAAAGAGCTTCGGCGAACGATGATTAATAATGCTCGCAAGATTATCGCCAATTGTTACGACGAAACTGGCCATCCAGACGCGGGGGCGCTCTTGGGCGATGCAGAAAAAAAATTCCTGGAGCTTAACGGCAATGATGATAAATCAATGCCCTGGGACAAAGCCGTCACTTTAAGTTTTGAAAATATCGACAAGATGTTTTCCTCTGATGGGCATTCTCTACAGGGCTTACCTACCGGCCTTACATTCCTTGATGAGAAGTTACAAGGTCTTAAAGAATCAGAAATGATTGTTATTGCCGCTCGTCCATCTGTAGGTAAAACGTCTTTAGCCATGAATATCGCAGAGTGCTGCGCTCTTGGCGAAAACCTCGATCGAAAGCCATTTCATGGAGAACACAATAGAAAGCATCCAGTACTTATTTTCTCCCTTGAAATGCCTGTCGAGGCGCTCTCAAAACGCATGATTTCTGGTCGTGCAGGCATAAATATTTGGAGACTGAACAGGGCCTTATACTCCTCTAAAGACAGAGGTCAACTTACTCAAAACCTTTTTAGAGCAACTGACGACCTAAAGAAGGCCCCTATCTATGTCGATGATGCTGCATGGCTAGATATCATGGACATGCGTGCCAGGGCTAGAAGATGGAAAAAATCCCACAACATTGAGCTTATTGTTATCGACTATCTCCAACTTATTCATTGTTCAGAAGGCGCTAGACAAGGTCGCGTCATAGAAGTTTCTATGATTTCACAGCAAGTAAAAGCCATGGCTAAAGAGCTGAAAGTACCTGTAATCGTTCTTTCTCAGCTTTCTCGTGCCAATGAACAACGCGGTGATAAAACTGAAAAGCCAAAACTTTCTGACCTTCGCGATTCAGGTGCTATCGAACAAGATGCAGACGTTGTATTCCTACTTAGACGCCCTTCTCGCAATTCAAAAGACCCAGAGTCTGATGACAAGCGTTTAGCCATCATTGACATTGCTAAAAACAGAAACGGCGAGACAGGCGAGGTTCGTGTTAATTTCGACGGAGAATTAACTAGATTCTCCGATAGACCTCTAGAGAAAGATAATGACGACGACGATTCTTCTGAAAAAGCCCCTGCGCAAGCTCCTATCCAGGGCAACTTCCGCATAAAAGGCGGCATGGAATCTGACGATGCTTATGGCATCTGAAGACGACACGAGGCAAAGCGATCGTGTCCAGAAAAATCTTTTTCTATACGAATATCGGTAAAGCCGTAATCATACATAAGTTTTGATACGGCTTGACCTTGCCCTTCACCGATTTCAAAAAATATAGCGCCTGAGTCTTTCAAAAGATGCAAAGCATCAGAAAGATATCGATCATAGAAGTCTAATCCGGAGGCGCCTCCGTCTAGTGCTAAGATGGGCTCGTGTCGATAAACCCGAGCATCAAGTGTAGGACAAACAGCACTCTCAATATATGGCGGATTTGAAACTATTATATCAATCGATTCTGGTTCATCAAATTCATCTAGCCCATCAGCTACTACAAGGTTTACTTTATCGTGTAGCGACAACTTGGCGGCGTTTTCTTTAGCTAAGGCTATCGCGTCTGCCGAAATATCAGTACCGATAAAAAAAGCGTCTTTTTTGTATTCAGCTGCTAGCGAGAGAATTATCGCTCCAGTTCCTGTTCCAACATCAACGACGACCGGGCGGGATGTTTGGTAATTTTGAGAAAGGTGATTTAAAACTCTTGTTACTAACTCTTCTGTCTCAGGGCGTGGAATAAGCGCACGCTTATCGCACTTTAAGGTAAGAGTTCTAAAATCCCATTCGCCAAGAACATACTGAAGCGGCTCCCCGGAAACAAGCCGCTTCATCCCTCTTCTCATCGCGTCAAGATATTTGGGCGAGACTTCGCGCTCAAGATATGAAACGAGAAAACCTCTGCCCACACCCAAAAGACGCGCGGCGAGCAACTCGCCCGCCGTTTCTGCATCTGGCACACCCTTCTCGTTAAGATAGGATGCAGCCTTTTCTATAATATTTTTCCAGTTCATCGGCAAGCCGTTAGAACGGCATGTCGTCGACGTCTGTTATTTCAGGTTCATTTGCCACTGCTGGCGCAGGAACTGGTTCTGTGCTAGAACCATCATCATTAAGAACCTCAATTTTAAGACCTGTCAAATCAACAAAGTATTTTGCGGTTTGAGTCTTAGGATCATCCCAACGGCGGCCGTCAATTGCAAAGCGGACACGCGCGCGGCACCCTTTTTTAACACCATCAAGAAGCGAACAATTGTCTTTCTTGAACGTGAACTTTACAGGATTGGGCCATTTACTAGGCGATTCAAGATCGTTACCAATTACAATTTCACGCTTTGTGAAACCATTTGTACCAACTTCGAATGTTTTGCCGATTTCCTCGACCAAACCCGTGTATTCATATATTTGAGCCATTATTTTTCCTTCCTTACGTATTTTTCTAAATTATATCATTTTAGCATTACTTCCTTCAAGCAAAAAACCCAAGTCCCTCATTTTTAGTATCACACTGCTGCCAATGCTTTATTTGCAAATTCATCAAGCTGCCCGGTAAGGGCAAGAAAATCTAACGCCATATACCTGTCGCGCATATAAATCGTCTTATGCGCATCAAGGAGAGTTGCTTCAACAGTTGAACCAATTTGCTCTGGGCTTGTGGGCGCACCAACTACCTCAAGCATTCGCTTAATCTCCTTTGATGGCACCAACTGCTTAGCTAACCTTTCTCTAATCTCTGCCCAACGAGTTCTGAAATCTTCAAGCCTTCTTCTTGTTGTTTCTTTGTCTACAAATTTAGCTCTAACCGTTTCCACTCCGAGCATCGGGAACAATGTTCCAGCAAAAGCTTGCGCGCCTTTTTCTTCTGCCTCACCAAGCGTTAAAAAGTTTTCTAAGCACTTCTCAACATCGAGTTTTGAATAGTCATATTTCAAAATCTCTTCATACACGCGGCTCATAAAAAGCGTAAATACACCCACCTGAATTCCATGAGGAACTATTTCGCCTTTATAGGTGTGGTTACGCATCTCTAAAAGATGACTAAAAAGATGCTCCGCCCCAGAAGCAGGGCGAGAGCTTTGCATATCCTGCATCGCAAACCCACCCAACATTAATCCTTCTACGAATTTTGTTAGCGCCTTTGTCTCACCTAACGCAACGCCCTCAGGATCTCCTATTGCATCTTTTAATCCGTCTTGTACAGTATGCCATGCGCTATCATGCCAAGTCGACGCACCTAGTTCATACGCCAATATCCAGTCTGCGCCAGCAGGAACTTTTGAAAGCAAATCTGCATATCCACTAGCTGCCATCCACTTTGGCGCAGTACGCATAACATCTAGATCTGCTATGATCACCTTAGGCGCCGGACAAGCATATGTTTGTTTAGCTCCTTCAGGGCTTCTAAGTGCCGCGCCAAAACTAGAATACCCATCAACACTTGCTGCAGTTGCAACGGAAAGATATTCTATTTTCAATTCTCCCGCTGCACGCTTTGTTAAATCGTTTATTACGCCACTTCCCACTGATATTGGAACTGGCATCTTTCCACCCGTCGCTGCCGATTTAACAGCTTCTCTAACTTGATCAACATAAAAATAATCAGCGTGAAAAGTTTTTCCATCTGGCTCAAGAACAAACTTTAAAACAGTTATCCCACTTGATTTTAAAAGCTCCTCAACTCGCTCTCCTGCCGCAGCATATGTGCGCACGTCACAGATAACGATTGCCGACTTGGCTTCTTTAAAATACTTACCAAACAATTCCACAATGCTATTAATCGCACCTTCTTTAACGACACAAGCCTTAGTATCAGTTGCTTTTTCAAGTGCCTTTTCAATCATATCATTACACCTTGTAAATATTAGATATTTAGTTTATTAAATCACTTGCGTCAATCATATCCTGCACCCGCTCAAGACATTGTGCAGTAATGATCATGCAGTTATACCAATTTTCGTACTTTGCACTGTGCCTTCCCATCCAATGCGTCGGCATATTGCCGTCTTCAGGAATTTTATTCACTATTGAATCACAAAGTGCTAATGCCTTATCGATAAACTCTGCGTTTTTAAGTATCTCTCCAAGTTGCAAAAAGATTTCAGCGGTTCTACCCGTGTGGCAATCTATTGGATTATAACAATCAAATTGCTCCATAACGCCAGGCACTCCCCAATCGCCTATCGTTGTTAAGCGCCAGGCCATATTCTCACTAATATGTGGACAGTCTGCCTTAGTAATATATTTACCATCCTTCGTCAATGGGCGTTCCCATGCAAGAAACTGATCTTCGGTGAATCGCGCAATATCAAGAGCTTGCTGCAGGCGTTTTTTGTCATCTGGAAATTTCTGAAGCACATAATTAGCATATGAACAAGGCGCGCTCATTGTTAAATTAAGATATGGCGGGGTTGGCGGACCATCCTCAAACTGACCTTCCCAATTAAATGTAGCTAAAGGGCCACCGTCACGTTCAATATAAGAAAGAGATGCGTCGAGCGCCTTGCGGTATTCCTTTTTAGATGTTATTTCATATAATTTATCAAAAAACAAAATCATATGCGTGGGAATTGCTCTATTACGCGTCAAACTCTCCGACATCGCGCCCTCACGATTTTCGCGCAAGCCATCCGGAAGCCCAGTAGTCTCATTAAGTCTAGCAAACCATGTGCCATCATCTCCTTGAATACGTAAAAAAGTAGCGGCTATTTTTTCAGCATGATTTAAATAGCGCTTTGCTTTCTCTGGGTGATCATCCTTAATAAACTCTGAAAGACACGCTAGCGCGCTCCCAGCACTAGCAGGATAGAGAGTCATAGTCTGACCTTTATAAGTCTCGGCAACACTATGTCCAAAGCCAGTTGCATAAGTAGGAGTAAAATACTCTAGAGCCGTCCCTGCGGGCATGGAAATTTTTATAAGGTAGTCTGCTAAAAGACACGCAAAATCAACTATCTCGGTCTTTCTTTCAGGGCGAAGTTTCGCATACCCACAACACATAGAAATAATAGAAGCATACATTTTCGAAGGATAACAATTTTTCTTATAGCTTGGGTCGGGTTTGCCTGTAAGTCTAAACGACTTCATCGGTGATGAATCAAAAACATAATCATAAATTCTCAATGCAGCACGACGATACCCCTCTTTCTTCTTGGGATATGAACCTTTTTTGAATCGTGCAGTCTTCATAAAAGATCGCCTCTCACCCGCCCCAAGAACCTTGCCATTGTCATCTTGGGCAAAAAAGCTCACAGTTACTATGGAATTTTCAGGAATTTGAGCCCATACTTTCGTCAAATCAACCCGCGAGTCTTTTGTAGAAAATATCTTTGATAAATAACCGTCAGCCGCAACTTTAAAGGAATAACTTTTAGCCCCGGAAACATCTTTAAATTTCAAAATAGGTGGATACTGAAAAAATATACTATAAGTATTCCAATAGGGACTTGAATCTACACCGCCTGGACGAATAGGCTTAAGAGAAGTTTGCGTATATGAACAGCCACAAATAGCAAAAGCTGTGATTACAAAAAATACTTTCACAATCCTTAACATACTTTTTAAATCCTTTTTAATATTGCTTTCTTTGTGAGCTGAAACTCTTTACCTAAAACTAATTCTTGAATTATACCAAAATGATAACGCTAACGCAATTTTCTAAGTAAATATGATGAAATCTTGCCTTTTTCTCTTGTATGTGATAAAATCAATTCAATTTTAACCAAAGGAGTATCACAATGAGCTATCAAGAATCTAAAAAAGCTTATGCCAAGATAGGCATAGATACAGAAAAAGTCCTCGAAAGCCTCAAATCTGTACCAATTTCTATGCATTGCTGGCAAGGAGATGATGTGTGCGGCTTTGAAACAACTGGTGGCGCATCTGGTGGCATTCAAACGACCGGAAACTATCCTGGCAAGGCACGCACTAGCCAAGAGCTTATGGCTGACATTGATTTTGCAATGTCTCTCATACCTGGTTCTCACCGCGTAAATCTTCACGCTTGCTATGGTGTGCATGGCGACAAGATTACTGACCGCGACAAACTTTCAGAAAAAGAATTTAAACCTTGGGTTGATTGGGCAAAGAAGCGCGGCTATGGATTAGACTTTAATCCAACCTTCTTCTCGCATCCTAATGCTGCAGATGGGCTTACCCTTTCAAATCCTGACCCGAAAATTCGCGCTTTTTGGATTAAGCATGGTATTCAATGTCTCAAAATAGCAGAATACTTTGGTAAAGAACTTAAAAGCCCCTGCTCGATTAACTTTTGGATGCCAGATGGCTATAAAGACGAGCCTTCCGATAGATTAGGCCCACGTATGCGTATGGCAGAATCACTAGATAAAATTTTCAAATATAAGTACAACAAGAAATACTGCATCCCGCTTCTTGAATCAAAGTTATTTGGAATTGGCGTTGAAAGTTACACTGTAGCATCTCACGAGTTTGTTATGGGCTATGCTATGAAACGCGGCATTCTAGGCCTACTTGATATGGGTCACTTCCATCTCTCCGAAAACGTCGCAGACAAGATTAGCTCGTTCTTGATGTTCTTCGGCAAGGTTGCCTTCCATATCTCGCGCCCTGTTCGCTGGGACTCTGATCATGTTATTCGCCAGAATGACGACCTTAGAGCTGCCGCGACAGAAATCGTCAGAATGGGTCCAAAAAACTTTATTATTGCGCTAGACTATTTTGACGCGTCCATTAACCGCATTGCAGCTTGGGTGCTCGGTATGCTCAATATGCAGAAAGAGCTTTTAAAGGCTATGTTAACGCCAGCAGATGCTCTCAAGAAACTTCAAGACGAGGGCCGCTTTACTGAGCAACTCGTTCTTCAAGAAGAATACAAAAACTATCCTTTTGAAGCTGTTTGGGCTGAATTCTGCCGTCGCGAAAAAGTACCCGCTGGCGAGGAATGGCTTCAATCAGTACAAAAATACGAAAAAGAAGTTCTTTTAAAACGATAAATATGTCAAAAAACCAATCATACCACGCTGGTCCCAGAGAAATGGTCTCTGGCGGTGAATGGATATACGGGCGAAATCCCGTAGAAGAAGTCTTAGCGGCAGGTAGGCGCACGGTCACAGAGATTGTGCTGCCTCCTCCCTCTGAAAATGAAGATCCACAACTTGAGCGCATTCGCGACGAAGCTCATTCCCGCCGCATAGTCATACGCGGCATGGATAGGACTAGGCTTGATAAATTAACTCGCAACGGTCATCACCAAGGCTTTGCAATTAAAACAACAGGCTACCCCTATGTAGGATTTGAAGAGATTCTACGAGACGCGGAAAATGATGAAAACGCAACAGTTGTTATTCTTGATCACCTTGAAGACCCACAAAACGTCGGTTCAATCTTACGTAGTGCTTGTGCCGTTGGTGTGACTGGTGTGATTATTCCTGAAGATCGTGCATGTGGCATAACACCTGCTGCTGTACGCGCCTCAGCTGGCGGTTCAGAATATATTAAAGTTGCTCATGTGGTCAATTTGCCGCGTGCCATAAAAGAGCTTAAAGAAGCTGGCTTTTGGGTTACGGCGCTTGATTTTGGCGAAGATGCCCGCAATTACACCGACATTGATTTCTCTGGTCGCAGTGCGCTAGTTGTTGGTGCAGAAGGCGACGGGGTTTCGCGTCTCGTAAGAGAAAATTGCGACTTCATCGCTTCGCTACCAATGCCTGGCGGCTTTGAGTCACTTAACGCTGGCGTTGCAACTGCTGTAGCGCTTTATGAAATTCTAAGACAACATTCTTCTCCTAAAACAAACAAACAAAGGAAATAACTATGAATTACCTATCTTTAGCAATAACAGGTGGGCTTTGCCTACTACTCACTGGTTGCCAGAGTTTATTCACCAGTAAATGCGAAGGTGCTAGATTTGAAAAATCTGATGCCCCTTCTTGCAATTTTACTTTTATTCGTCCAGCCGCCGAGGCTAATCGTAAAATACCAGTTGCTGCATTTAACAAAACACATACTAACCGTTGCAATGTTAAACGCGCTGTTATTTGGGCTACATCGCTAGGTTCATTTGAACTTTTCATTAACGACAAACTAGTCCAAGTTATTGAAGGTGATGGTCGCGCTGATTATCTTCGTCCTGGATTTACTGATGTTAGAAAGCGCCGTAGCTATTGTGCTTATGATATCACCGATCTTTGGACAAAAGAAAGTGCCGCGTCAAATGACATTTCTGCCTTTGTCGCTTGCTCCTGGTATTCTGATTTAATTGGTGCTGAAACTCTTCCTCCTTCATTTGCCGCTAAACTCGAATTAACATTTGAAGATGGCAGCAAGGAGCTCCTTGAAACAGGAACTGATTGGAGCGCTTCATATGACACTGCTTTCGTGCGCGCAGGCATCTACGAAGGCGAAAAATTTGATGCTAGATTAGCACGCACGGCAAAAGAATGCGCTGGCGAGAAAAAGGCTGTCGTTGAAAGCTCATACAAAGGCATTATTTCTAGACCAGTAGGCGCAGGCGTAAGGCTTCGCGAAGATCTCGCTCTTGCTCCAGTTGAAATGTATATCTGGAAAGAAGCTAAGGGAGCAGTCGAAGGCAAAGCATTTGGTAAGATTGAAAAAATTAGACAGTATCTTGATGGTGAAGAAATCAAACTTAACAAGGGCGAATTTCTCGTTATTGACTTCGGTCAAAACGCTGCAGCTATTCCTTCCTTCACAGCAAGCGCACCTAAAGGCACTACCCTTTCGCTTAAGTCTGCAGAGATGCTTAATGATGCCAACGGTGAAATTTCAAGAGGCAACGATGGTCCTGCTGGTAGCATCTATCGCAAAAACCTTCGCTCCATTAAAGGCAACAGCCTTGCAGTTTATATCTTCAATGGCGACGCGGAAGAATCTTATAGGCCTTCTTTCACCTTCCAGGGCTATAGATACTTACAGCTCTTTGCCAATAATGATTTAACGATTAAATCGATTCGCTCGATTCCCGTAACATCAATTGCTCGTGCTGATGAACGCGGCACAATAGAAACAGGCAACCCTGATGTAAACAAACTTATTAAGAACATTCGCTGGGGTATGTACTCTAACTACCTCTCTGTCCCAACCGACTGCCCACAGCGTGACGAACGCCACGGCTGGACAGCTGATACGCAAGTTTTCGCTTGCTCCGCACTTTATAGCGCTGACGTATATAACTTCCTACGCAAGTGGATGCAGGATGTTCGTGACGCACAGAAAAATGGCAAATATCCTTCTGTAGCTCCTTGGGGCAACTATATGGACTGCGGGTTGGGTAAGTTTGGCTGGGCTGATGCTGGAATAATCGTTCCATGGACAGCATGGCGCATGACAGGAGACACAAAAATAATTGAAGAAAACCTTGCGTCAATGGAAAGCTATATGAAAGTTCAGCAAGCAGCCAAGGGCAACCTTAGCCTTAATGCAAACTACTCTGACTGGCTTTCTTACGAGAGTGTCACAAAACCCGACATGACAGCGAAAGAGAAAAAAGAACTAACAAAGACTTACTGGGCTTACCTTTCTGCTTGCTATTGGATGCAAAATAGCCTTATGATGTCTGATATGTGCAAAGCTCTTAAGGTTGACGACTCTAAGTATGTCACTATGGCACAAGAAGCTAAAGCTCATATTAAATCGCTCATCTTTGACGAAAAAGGCTTTATGCTCAAGCCCTTCTCGCAGATGCAGACGCCGCAGCTTTTTGCGCTCAAGCTCGGTCTTTACGACAACAAAAAAACGAAGATGTCCGCGATTCGTGCTCTTAACAACAACTTCCGCATCAATCAAGATTGCTTGCAGACAGGCTTCCTTGGAACTAGTATTTTGATGGATACTGTAACATACAACTACGACAGACCAGACTTAGCATATACGCTTCTTATGCAGCGCAAGAACCCAAGCTGGCTCTATAGCGTAGACAATGGTGCTACAACTATTTGGGAGCGTTGGAATAGCTACACGATTGAAGAAGGCTTTGGCAACGCAGGCATGAACAGCTTCAACCACTATGCTTATGGTGCTGTTCTTGAATGGATGTACAAATCAATGGCTGGTATCCAACCTGGTGCTAAAGGTGGCTTTGATGAGTTCATTCTTGCCCCCGTCACTGACCCTCGTCTAGACAATGTAAAGGCATCGTTTAGAACGAACAAGGGCTTAATTAAGTCACAGTGGTACTATGATGGCAACGAATGTGTTTTCTCGTTTACTGTGCCTAAAGGCAGCAAGGCTTTAGTTAAATTCGCGGGCAAAGAAAAGGTTTATACTTCTGGCTCGTACACACTAAAAGGTATTAACTAAAAGCAAATTTAGATACTAAAAACAAGGTGCGCAAGATAATCTTGACGCACCTTGTTTTTTTCTTCTACTCACTCTTCTTCAGATATTTGTGCAATAGAATCATGAAGAGTAAACTTTTTACCTGTCTTATTTATTGGTTCAACACCAAGTGTAATTAACTTTGAAGCAGCCTTTGAAATACTTTGATTACCTTTTTCATCAACTATTCTTTTCTTTGCATTTTGGTATCTTTCAAAAACTTTTTCAAACGACTCACCAATTTCGTTAAATTCGCTGACAAAGTCATTTGCTCGTTTTAATAGTTCCTCTGCCGCATCCTTAATGGCCTGATGATTTTTTTCTGAGCGTTCCACATTCCACATCATTTCAATAAGCCTCAGTACTGGCACCACGCTCGAAGAATTTACTAATATAACGTTATTTCTTCTTGCGTAATCTCTTAACAGTTCCTTTTCATTGCCGATAGAAACGAAAGATTTCATCGCCAAAAGATAAACTTCTTCTAATGGAATATACATTAAAATAAATTCAAATGCATTCGGGACACTGCCTTGATAATTAGACTTCTTTATTTCTTCTATATGTTTGCGAACTGATGCAATTATCTCCTTCACCGCTTCATGTCTATCTGCTTCGGTTTTAGCTTCATGAAGATGCTCAGCACCCGCTATTGTATTTTTAGAGTCAATAATTATCGAACGCCCTCCTGGCATTTTTATAACAAAATCAGTGCGCTTACTTTTCCTGCCCGTCTCAGTGTCCTCAAAAGTTTCTTGATACGAGTAACCCGTTGTCTCTTGAATTCCTGCTGCTTCAAGAATGCGTTTAAGTTGTATTTCAGCCCACTCACCAGTAAACTGTGCGTTACCACGTATGGCAGAGGCAAGGTTATTAGCTTGAACAGTTACACTGTTTGTTTGATCTACAAGCATTGTGATTTTACCCATCAAATTTGTATGTGATGTGGCGGATTTCTCACTTGCCGTAGAAATATTTATTTTCAAATTCTCAATCTCTTGCTTTAGATTACCAACAAGATTGTTCAAGGGATTAGTTGCTTCTTCCTTGAACTTTTTCTCTCTATCCTCGAAAATCTCTTGAGCTATATTCTTAAAATCCTTTTTGCAATTATCGAGCATTGCACCAAAAAAGGCATCTCTTCCTTCATTCTGCATCTGAAGAGCATTAAATTTACCTTTTGCTTCTTCAAGTTTTACTGATAGGCTTTTATTCTCATCTAACTCATTCCTAAGTTCTTTTTTAGCTAATTCAAGTTCATTATTAAGCCTGCCTATTTCCTCGCGGTATTGATTAGCTTGATAATTCAATTCTTTAGAATCCGAACGTCTAACTAATGCATAAACAGCTATGCATCCGCTAACTCCAACAAACAACCCTATCATCAAGCCTATCATACTCACCTCCGCTTTTAGAAACAAAATTTAATTAAAAGCGGCCTTCTCCGTTAGACGGTGAAGGCCGCTTCATAGGTTTTGCAACGATGTTTATTACATCATACCGCCCATGTCGGGAGCGCCACCGTGACCACCGCAACCGCAAGCTTCCTTCTTCTCAGGAAGATCTGTTACCATGCAGTCAGTCGTGAGGAGAAGCCCAGCGATAGAAGCAGCATTCTGAAGTGCTGAGCGCGTCACCTTAGCAGGATCAACAACACCAGCCTTCAAAAGATCGCAATACTCACCAGTGCGGACATTGTAGCCATTTGTTCCAGTCGCCTTCTTAACGTTAGCGATAACAAGAGCAGCTTCCTGACCGGCGTTATTGACGAGCTTTCTAAGAGGTGCTTCAATAGCACGCGAAATGATCGCAGCACCAACTTTCTCATCACCTTCAAGCTTGAGAGCTTCAATAGCCTTCTGAGCGCGGAGATAAGCAACACCACCACCAGGAACAATGCCTTCCTCAACAGCAGCACGCGTCGCATGAAGAGCGTCATCAACGCGATCCTTCTTCTCCTTCATCGCAGCTTCCGTAGCAGCACCGACCTTGATGAGCGCAACACCGCCAGCGAGCTTAGCAAGGCGCTCCTGGAGTTTCTCGCGATCATAGTCAGAGGACGTTTCCTCAATCTGCTTCTTGATGATGTCGACGCGAGCCTTGATATCGCCAGACTTGCCGAGACCTTCAACGATCGTTGTGTTATCCTTGTCAACAACAACCTTTTTCGCGCGACCAAGATCAGTAAGCTGAACATTCTCGAGCTTAACACCAATATCTTCGCTGATTAAGCGGCCACCTGTAAGAATGGCGATATCTTCGAGGATTGCTTTGCGGCGGTCGCCAAAGCCAGGAGCCTTGACTGCGCAAACTTGGAATGTGCCGCGGAGCTTGTTGACGACGAGCGTAGCAAGAGCTTCGCCTTCAACATCTTCAGCAATAATCATCAAAGGACGACCAGACTTAGCAACGTTCTGGAGTAAAGGAAGCATATCCTGAAGATTCGTAATCTTCTTCTCGAAAAGGAGAATAAAGGGATTCTCAAGCTCGCACTCCATATCTTCTGGAGATGTGACGAAGTAAGGCGAGAGATAGCCCTTATCAAACTGCATGCCTTCAACGACATCAAGAGTAGACTCAAGAGTCTTAGCTTCTTCAACAGTGATAGTGCCCTCTTTGCCAACCTTATCCATAGCGTCAGAAATCATCTTACCGATTTCTTCGTCGCCATTTGCGGAAATCGTAGCAACCTGTGCGATTTCGTCAGCGCTCTTAACCTTCTTAGCAAGCTTAGCAATTGACTCAGTAACTGCTGCAGTAGCCTTATCAATACCAGCTTTAAGAGCCATTGCGTTAGCGCCAGCGGTAAGGTTCTTAAGGCCTTCACGATAAATCGCTTCCGCTAAAAGAGTGGCTGTCGTGGTACCGTCACCGGCAACATCATTCGTCTTAGAAGCAACTTCCTTAACCATCTGAGCGCCCATATTCTCAAAGGGATCAGGAAGCTCAATTTCCTTAGCTACAGTAACGCCGTCCTTAGTAATCTGAGGAGAGCCGAACTTCTTATCAAGAATCACGTTGCGACCGCTAGGACCGAGCGTGGAGGTAACAGCACTTGAGAGTTTCTCAACACCAGCGAGAATTTTCTGACGCGCTTCAGCGTCGAACTTAATTTGCTTAGCCATTGTAAGTTTTCCTTTCTTTTGTTGCGGTTTTCCATTTCGATTGCATTCGAACACTCTCGAAAGCTACCGGCTGCACTCGAAATCAACCGCTAAAAATTATTTCTCAATCACACCAAGAAGATCCTCTTCGCGAACGAGCTGAAGCTTCTTGTCGTCAACCTTAACTTCCGTGCCGCCGTATTTAGGCAAAAGCACCGTATCACCAGCCTTGACATCAAACTTCACTTCATTACCGTCCTTGTCGAGCTTCTTGCCGACAGCGATAACTTTACCCTGCATGGGCTTTTCCTTTGCGGAATCTGGAATTATGATACCGCCAACTGTCTGTTCTTTCTCTTCGATCGGCTCAACGAGAACGCGATCACCTAAGGGTCTGATTTTCATGTTTTTTCTCCTTTGTTTTTAGATTTTTTACTTACTTCATTGTGAAATCGGCATCAATAACATCATCGCCACCCTTCTTGGGTTCGTCTGCTGGCGGTGGCTCTGGTGTTGGCCCAGGCTGCTGGGAGGCATACATCTCCTGTGCAATAGGTTCCATCGCCTTCATAAGAGCCTCTTCCTTAGCCTTGATGTCTGCTACTGGTGCAGGAGGCTGCTTAGCAAGCTCGTCTTTGAGAGCCTTAAGGGCAGCCTCGACAGGTGCCTTCTTATCAGCGGCAATCTTGTCTCCATTGTCCTTGAGCGTCTTCTCAACTTGGAACGCAAGGCCATCGGCCTTGTTGCGAGCTTCAACTTCCTCATGACGTTTTTCGTCTTCAGCAGCATGCGCTTCCGCATCCTTACGCATCTTCTCAATTTCTTCCTTTGAAAGACCACCAGCGGCAGTAATGGTAATCTTCTGCTCTTTCTGGGTGCCGAGGTCTTTAGCTGAGACATTGAGAATGCCGTTAGCATCAATATCAAATGTAACTTCGATCTGAGGAACACCGCGAGGAGCCGGAGGAATTCCATCAAGGTTAAAGTTACCAAGGCTCTTATTGTCACGTGCCATTTTGCGATCGCCCTGGAAGATTGATATCGTCACTGCAGGCTGATTATCCGCGGCAGTTGAGAACACCTGGCTCTTCTTCGTGGGGATTGTGGTATTGCGCTCAATAAGTGGCGTAAGAACACCACCGAGAGTTTCGATACCTAGCGTAAGCGGCGTAACGTCAAGAAGAAGCACGTCCTTCACTTCACCCTTCAAAATACCGCCCTGGATAGCTGCGCCCATCGCAACTACTTCGTCTGGATTGACGCCTTTATGTGGCTCTTTACCAAAGAGGCTCTTGGCCTTTTCTTGGATTAGAGGCATACGTGTCTGCCCACCAACGAGAACTACCTCATCAACACTTGAAAGCTCTGCATCTGTCATGCACTTGCGGCATGGCTCAGAAGTACGGTTAACAAGATCCATTGTAAGCTGCTCAAGCTTAGCCTTGTTAAGCGTTGCGGTTAAGTGCAATGGGCCAGACTGATTCATTGTAATGAACGGCAAGTTAATATCATATGTCGTGGCGGTTGAAAGAGCACACTTAGCTTTTTCAGCCTCTTCTTTAAGACGCTGGAGAGCCATCATGTCTTGCGAAAGATCAACACCTTGTGCAGCCTTGAAATCATCAATAAGCCACTTCATGATAGCTTGGTCAAGGTCATCGCCGCCGAGATGCGTATCACCATTGGTAGCTTTAACTTCAAATACGCCATCACCAATATCGAGAACAGAGATATCGAATGTACCACCACCGAAGTCATACACTGCGATTTTCTCATTTTTCTTCTTGTCCAAGCCATAGGCAAGAGACGCTGCTGTAGGCTCATTAACAATGCGCTTAACATCAAGACCTGCGATCTTACCAGCATCCTTTGTTGCTTGACGCTGCTGGTCATTGAAGTAGGCTGGCACAGTAATTACTGCCTCTGTGATTTTCTCACCGAGAAAAGCTTCTGCATCTTCTTTAAGTTTTCTTAAAACCATTGCAGAAATCTCTTGAGCCGTGTAAGTTTTATCAGCAACCTTGACAGCTGCGTCACCATTAGCAGTCTGAACTACTTCATAAGGCATCATCTTGATTTCGTCAGTCATTTCGGAGAATCTACGACCGATGAAGCGCTTAATAGAATAAATCGTTGATTTTGGATTTGTTACAGCCTGACGCTTTGCAGCCTGACCAACGAGGATTTCACCAGTTTTGGTGAATGCAACGATAGATGGAGTCGTGCGCTGACCTTCTTTGTTGGGGATAACAGTAGCTTCTCCGCCTTCCATAACAGCCATACAGCTGTTTGTTGTACCTAAGTCAATTCCTAATACTTTTGCCATATCTTTCTACCTTCTTTCTAAGCCCACCATGGGCTACGCTTTTAATATAGCAAAACCCGTGCCAACTTTTAATTTTTTTCAAGAAAAATAGATAACTATTCAAAACAAACAACAAATTCGCAAAATAAATAAATTACACAAAACAACAAACTGCGACACAGATGTCACACCTACTGTGACATCAAGAAAATTTACCCAAAATGTCACACCCTTGTCACACCCATATCACACCTATGCCAGAACTAATTCACAACTGATTGAAAGCAGATCCCCAACTTATTCAGAGCAGATTCCCAACTTAGCGACAATTGATTCGTAACCGACTCTCAACTAAACCGCACCTGATTCGCAACCGACTCTCAACTAAACCGCACCTGATTCGCAACCGACTCTCAACTAAACCGCACCTGGGTCACAACTAATTCGCAACAGGCTCCCAACTAAGCCGCACCTGACTCCCAACAGGCTCCCAACTAAGCCGCACCTGATTCGCAACTGGATCACAAATGATTCATAACTTGGTCACTCCCGTTTTAGATATGCTTCATCCCCATGTCCACGATTACTTCTCATAAGGATAGCATACCTTCCTTAAGAAAAAGACACCCCAAGATTTTTCCGCACATAATTCTCATTTTAAAAATCTTACCGTCTTTGCACTTCGCAAAAACTTCTTAAAAGAGCTCTTAAAAAGTCTAAATCTCCCCTTGAAAAAGGACAGGAAACCTTCCTGAACGACACTTAAG
>JAGBZX010000011.1 GCA_017628025.1 Kiritimatiellia bacterium
ATCCCTCCGAGATCACATCCGCAATCGCCAATGTCCTCAACCTTTCCCGCGCCACCGGAACGGAGCTTGGGGAGTCAGCCGACATCGCTGCGAACTCGCTTAGAATGTTTGGTCTTGAGGCCGGAAAAATGAGCCATATCGCCGATGTCCTCACGGCTACGGCGAACGGATCGGCGCAAACCTTGACCGACCTTTTCGAGGGGCTTAAGATGGCTGGCCCACAGGCGGCGGCAGCCGGTGAGAGCATTGACGAGGTGTGCGCATCCCTTGGCATCATGGCCAATATGGGTATCAAGGGTTCTCTTGCCGGTACTGCCCTCAGAAAAGCCTTTGTCCAGTTCTCTAACACAAAGGTTCAGGATATTCTCCGTGAGGTCGGTGTCGAGGCGACAGACTCCTCCGGAAACCTTCGCAAGATGGCGGCTGTCATGCGCGATCCTCTCCGAGAGTGCCGCCGACTGACAGCCCCATCGAAAGTAACGCCAACAATGGAAACAGACAATACGAAAACTGCCATTGAAACGCTCCCTGTCGAACCAACCATCGCCGGTTGTACATGTGACGAGTGCGGCATAGCCTCCATTCGCAATTCATCCGCCGCTCCGATCCCGCTGCGTTTCTGCGGCATATTTCGACCATTAAATGACTGACGACGATTAGATGTGCAAAAAAATCGGCACGTCCATTGACCGCGTGGGCGGGTTATGGTATAATACGCCACAAATGATTCAAAAACTTTCAGCAAAAAACTTTCGTTCAATCGGTGAATTGGACGTTGACCTTACCTTTGCAGAGGGCAAGGCTCCTAATGATTACGAGAAAATGGAGCGTATTCCATTTGTCGAAGAAGCAGGAATTCGTTGCGTACCCATTGCCGCCATATTTGGTGCGAATGCGGCTGGCAAATCGAACATCGTTCGCGCATTGGTTACGGTCATGCAATTCATGACAGGACAAAATGCACTCAACGGGCGCTTCCTTTATGATCCGAATCGGCTGTTGAAATGCGGAGAGGATATTGAACTTCAGATTGACTACACCATCAATGGTGATGTCTTTTCGTATGCCATCCGCTTCAATGCATCAGGAATGAAGTCCGAGATATTCATTTGCAATGGCAGTGAATTGTATCGGGTTGAAGATGGCTGCAAGGTCGCTTTTGGCAAGTCGGTCAGAATGCCGTCGCCAGAGTATAATCCAGATATGTTTGCCAAGACATTGAAAGCGGAATGCACTGATGATCAAGGACGGTTCATCTATACATTTGCCTCGTTGCTTGCCAAACGCTTTAAAGGACTGAATGACGAATTCAAGACTGGACTTATTGAATTCTCGAAGTCCGTTGTTATCATGAACACGCAACCGATATTTCTGCCTCAGGTCATAGATGAAATATGTTTAAGGTCTGGGCAGGATGCAACAACGGTGCTGCGCGAGATTGTTGACATCATTCGCGAACTTGACGTCGATATCTTGGCGATCAATATCAACGAGTATGAAGTCAACCAAGACGACCCGGAGATCAAAAGAGCACGCGAAGCCGGTGTTGTCATAACGAACAAGATTGTCACAATCAATTCCACGCATCAGAACCATGACGGCAAGAATGAAGTCTTTGACTTTATGAATCAAGAATCGGATGGTACTATCAGACTTGCCACAATGATAGGCCGTTGCCTTTTGGCATTGAAGACCAACGGCGTCCTGTGTGTCGATGAACTTGAAAGGTCGTTGCACCCGATTCTTGTGCGTGAACTGCTCAAACTCTTCCAGATGCGTTATTACAATGAGGGAACTGCGCAGCTGCTGTTCACGACACATCTTGTTCAGTTGCTTGATGATTCGATACTTCGGCTTTCTGAGGTTATCATTGTTGACAAAAACCGGCAGCGCGGGACGAAAGTCAAGCGCCTCATAGAGATGAAAAACGCTGGTGAGCAGATTCGGAATGTCACCAACTTCCGCAAGCGCTATCTCAAGGGCTATTATTCGGGTGTGCCCAAGGCGGCTCTATAGGAGAAATGCCGGTAGATAAAACAATAGCATGATAGCACAAAAGGGGTGTTTTGTCAATATTGCCGACACACGGCACTTGTGCTATAATTTGCGGCGTTACAAAGGAAAGGTGGTTTTTGAGGGATAGGGTGAGGCTTAAGTCGTATCCTCCCCAACTCCACCATTTTGCTAGCTTTATCGGTGATACTTTTTTCAAAAGTATTCTAAATAAAAAAGACACTCTGCAGAAATATGAAGATTTTCATGTATTTGCTATTTGTGGTTTTAGTTGGAAGTTCTTTAATGCTTCTTTGCTTTAAGAGACTTTTTTGATATAATACCTCCAAAAGGAGATTATTCAAATGGCTCTTAATATTGTTAGTGATATAGATGGGCGTATAGCCGTCAAAAATGTGTTAATTAGTGTCTCAGATAAGACAGGCCTTGAAGAATTTGTGCCGCGTCTTGTTTCTGCTTGCCCTGGCGTAAAAATATATTCCACCGGTGGCACATATACATCAATCGCACAGATTCTTGGTGAGAAAGCTAAGGATGTTCTAGTTCAAGTTTCTGATTATACCGGTCAACCAGAGATGCAGGGTGGTTTAGTAAAAACTCTTGATTTCAAGATTTACTTAGGTATTCTCTCTGAGAAGTATAACGACGCTCATCAGTCTGATTTGGCTCGCCTTTCGGCTTGTCCAATCGATATGGTAGTTGTAAATCTTTATCCTTTTGAGGCAACTGTTGCTAAAGCCGATGTTACGCCTGAATCGGCTCGTACAAATATTGATATCGGTGGCCCTTGTATGGTAAGAGCGTCAGCGAAGAATTATCTGCGCGTAGCATCAGTAACTGACCCTGCTGATTATGCTTCGCTAGCAGAAGAGCTTTCAGTTAATGGTGGTACGCTTGGCCTTGATACGAGGTTTAAGCTTATGAAGAAATCCTTTGCTCATACAGCAGCATATGATACTGCAATAGCGAGCTTCTTTACTAGCCGCACCTGGAAAGAAGTTGAATCTACATATACGATTCATTGATGAATCTTTTTCATACTTTTCTCGCCAATAGACAAGAGCATTCCTCCGAGTCAGCATTTCTCGTCACTTCTGGCGATAGATCTGTTTCGATATCATGGGGGCAGTTTACAGATGATATAGCTGTAGTAGCTGAGCTCATCCGCGCCGACCGCCCACAGGGTGCTGTTGCCTTGCTTGGCGAGAATTCGTATGAATGGATAGTTGCCCACGCAGCTTGTCTTTTTACTGGGGTAACTGTTGTTCCAATTGATGTTAATCTTAATCCAGAGCAGATAGCCGCAAGACTTCGCAAAGTTCGCGCAGCTGTATTAGTGCATTCATCGCTTTATGCAGAGAAGGCTCGAGCCGCTCATAATATGTGTGCTGGCGTGTTAATAGCTAGTTTTGGATCGGTAAAAACAGACCTTGTAATGGCGCTTGCTAGAGAACGTCTCAGATTTGGAAAGAAATCAATCTGGGAAGATGCTCCATTAGAGCGCAATGAAGAAGCTATTTCAATGATAGTTTTTACTAGCGGTACAACATCTATGCCGCGAGGAGTAATGATTACGACTCAAGCGCTTGAGTCGTTTATTGATTACGCCTCTGAGCGACTAGATATCCGTGCTGGTAATAGGTCGCTTATGATTTTGCCATTGCAACATATATTTGGCATGTGTGTGGCATATTTACTTTTATCTAAACGCGCAGCGATGGGTGTGTGCCCAGATTTCCGCAGGCTATATGATGCCGTAGAGCGCTTTAGAGCTGATTTTCTCTTTTTGGTTCCTGCACTTGCTGAGATTCTTGCGAAGAAGATTTCGCAAAAATATGTTTCTGCAGAAGCGGCGTTCGGGAGCCCTCTACAATGGATAGCGGTGGGTGGCGCGCCGTTGCATCGTAGAGTTCATGATAATTTAACAATCTTAGGGGTTAAAGTTCTAGGTGCCTATGGTCTAACTGAAACGTGTTCAGAGTATTCTCTTTCAAATTCTTCTGATGTTTCTCTTCCTGGTTGTGCGGGGTTGGCAGCTAGGACAGGGGGTGTTGAAACAAAAGTTTCGGAAAATGGTGAATTACTTATAAAAGGGCCTTGTGTATTTAAGGGTTATTACGAAGAGCCTCAAGAAACAGCCAAAGTAATGACGGAGGATGGATGGTTTCGCACGGGTGACACTGGCAAGATAGACGAAATGGGGCGAGTGTGGGTCACTGGTCGCATATCTCGTACAATTGTGTTGGATTCTGGAAAGAAGGTTTCGCCAGAAGAACTAGAGATGCGACTTATGGAGTTGCCTGGTATACAGGAGTGCCTGGTGTATGAAATTGACGGTACTCGCACAATTGTAGCAGAGGTATATTCTCAATCTAGTCAAAAGACGGTACAGCGGCACATAGATGAACTAAACAAGGCTTTGCCAGTATATATGCGCATACGCAAGGTTTTTACGCGCGATGAGCCATTTCCTCGCACAACATCAGGCAAAATAAAAACAGGTGGCAAATGTCGAGAACTATAATGACATTAGAAGAGGCTGCTCGGTTTGTGCATATTGATGCTAACGAGCTGCGCCATTTCGCACAGCGCGGTGAAGTGCCTGCGATTCATCATGATGGGCAGTGGCGCTTTGAGGTAAGGGCTCTTAATGAATGGGCGCAACGTAATCTTTTAGCTTCAGACGGTCGCGGCAAAGATGATATGTGTCGGCGTACGGCAGAAGATGGATCTACGTTATTTCAAGTGGCTAATTTCTTTTTGCAAGAAGCAATAGATTTAGATATGAGGGCTAAGGCCCGTGGCGGTGTGCTGAGAGATTTAGTAGAGCTAGCCTGTCAAACGGGATTAGTTTGGGAGAGTGATAAATTCTTTGAAGCACTAGTTGAGCGTGAAGAGAGTGCGTCTACTGCAATAGGTCATTCATTTGCTTTTCCTCATGCCAGATTCTTGGATAGATATATGTTTGAATCTCCTTTTATTGCGTATGGGCGCTCGGTAAGAGGTGTTTTTTTTGGCGGTCCTGATGGCGAGCAGACTCGGCATTTCTTTTTAGTTTGCAGTACTGATCATCAAACACATTTAAAGGTGCTAGCAAGGCTTTCGGAACTAGTGCGTAAGACAACATTAGCAGAAAGTCTTGATGCTGCTCAAACGCCAGAAGAAGTAATAGCGATTATTAAAAACTGCGAGAAAGAACTCTTCCAATGAAGTCATCAAAACTCATTATAGATAAAAAGCGTTGTGGCGAGGCGTTAGGTAGTGCGGAAATACGCCAGTTTATAAATGGGTTTGTGTCAGGTGAAGTTCCAGATTACCAAATGAGTGCTTTGGCGATGGCTATATGTTGTCGTGGCATGACTGATCGTGAGACGGCTGATCTTACTGATGTTATGATGAAATCAGGCCGTGTTCTTCAATGGGGAGATTTGATTACTGCTGATAAGCATTCTACCGGGGGAGTTGGAGATAAGCTTTCTTTAATTATTCAACCGTTAGTGTCATCGTGTAATGTTGCAGTTCCGTCTTTAACTGGTAGGGCTCTAGGTCTTACTGGCGGAACGGCTGATAAACTTGAAACAATTCCAGGGTATAACGCTTCACTTTCTATTGAGGATTTTACTCGTGTAGTTCAAGAAGTCGGCGTTTCCATGACGGTGCAGACTGAAGAAATAACACCAGCGGATAGAAAACTTTATGCTTTAAGAGATGTAACAGCTACAGTAGCTTCTATCCCTTTAATTGTTGCTTCAATCTTATCCAAGAAGCTTGCTGAAGGCGCAGGGACGTTGGTGTTTGATGTTAAGTGTGGCTCAGGGGCATTCATGAAAACGATAGAGGATGCTTCGCTACTTGCTAGACGCCTAGTAGATGGAGCAAAAGCAGCTGGTCGTAAGGCGGCAGCCTTAGTAAGTGATATGTCTATGCCTCTGGGCAGTGCGATTGGCAATGCAAATGAGGTCAAAGAGGCTATTGATATTTTAAGTGGTTCTAATAATCCGCTTTACAGAGAAGAAATTGAACTGTCGATTGAGTTAGCTGCTTTAATGGTTTCTTTGGCTAAAGATATTGAACTTGATGAAGCGAGGGTTCAGTGCAAGACAAATCTTTCTAATGGCTCTGCGCTAGTAAAGTTTAAAGAAATGGTAGAGGCGCAAGGTGGTAATTTAAAAAGTTTTGAAAAATTACTTTCTAAGCCAGTTTTCCGCTTTAAAATCCAGGCTGTACGTTCTGGATATATTTCTTCAATTGATGCTGGTACTGTAGCGGCGGCAGCTTTTGAATTAGGTACAGGGCGTAAAAAACAAGGTGATAAAATAGATCCGTTAGCGGGTATAAAGTTAGATGTTAAAATGGGAGATAGGGTTTGTGTTGGTACGCCGCTAGCAACATTGGAGAAGTCTGATAGCCCTGATGGTCTTGAGGCGGCAGCCGCTAACCTATTAAAAGCTTTTACTATTTCGCCGAATTCTCCAGAAGGGCGTTCAATTATATTACAGCGCATATAACAAAAGAGGTCTCGCTAAAAAACGAGACCTCTTTTGTTTAAGTTGCAGGCTTTTTAGTCAAACTCTTTTTTTGACTTTAGGATTTTGCCTGTAGAAGCTTCAATGTCGTATTCATAATCGAAGAGACCGGCTTCAAATTCAACTTCATAGACCATCACGCCTTTTTCGCGATCGAGTTCGCACTTGAGGTCGCGGACTTGGTCGCGCTGTTTGCCGGCATGTTTTAGAGCTACATCTATAGCAGCTTCCTTACCGATGAATTTTTTAGGATTTGACTCGGTAGCCTTTGCAACATCACAACATGATTTGCAGTCTTTTGCTTGTGGGGTGGTGCTGCATTGGGATGAATAGCTAGTAGAGGCAATCATTGCCACGGCAGCTACGAGTGTTGAGAAGAGTAGACATTTTTTCATGTTTGCTCCTTTCTTTGTTTGCATTTTAGTTTACGATTGAAGTATATCACACAAATATATCGAGCGCAAGGTAGTATTTGAAAATTCCGCTACTTTTTTGTCTTGCAAGCATGCTCTCTATTATGATATAATACGCACAATTGTATGGGGAAGTAGCTCAGTTGGTAGAGCATCACGTTCGCAACGTGGGGGTCGAGAGTTCGAATCTCTTCTTCTCCACCAACGAGGTAGCTTTGAAGGAAAAAAAAGAAATGAAGAGTGATATACACCCGAATTACGAAGAGGCAACGATTACATGTGCGTGTGGCAATGTCATAAAGACAAGGTCCACCAAGAAGGAGATGACTGTCAATACGTGCAGTTCGTGCCATCCTTATTTTACTGGCGCTAAGACGATGGTCGATACCGAAGGCCGCGTGGATTCGTTCCGTAAACGTTACGCGAAATTCGCTAAGAAAAGTTGATCGATTTAGATCAAATTAGGCAGATATCGGGTCGCCTTGAGTCCGTTGAAGCGGCACTTGGCGACCCATCTGTTTTAGCAGATAGGAGTCTTTACAAAAAGACTCTTTCTGAGTATTCTTTTCTCAAGAAGCTAGATTCTGCCGCGACAATGTATGAGTTAGCGCTTGACGATGGCGACGCGGAACTAATTGAAGCTTCTAAAGATGAACTTTTAGCTGCATTAGTTAAGCCCGATCCTCTAGATCAGCGCAATGCGGTTATTGAGATTAGAGCTGGCACTGGTGGTGATGAAGCTGCTTTGTTTGCTGGTGATCTTTGTCGTATGTATTGGCGCTATTGCGAATCGAAGGGCTGGAAGATTTCAGTAATGAATTCTAATCAGACTTCATTAGACGGATATAAGGAAATTGTTTTTACAGTATCTGGAGAGGGTGCATACGGAGAGTTTCGTTTTGAGTCGGGGGCTCATCGTGTTCAGCGAGTTCCTGCGACAGAGACGCAAGGGCGTATTCACACTAGTGCAGCAACTGTAGTAGTATTTCCAGAGGCAGATGAAGACGATGAGCTTGAAATTCCAGCAAAAGATTTGCGTATAGATCTTTTCTGTGCAGGAGGCGCAGGTGGGCAGCACGTAAATAAGACAGAAAGTGCTGTTCGAATGACTCATTTGCCAACGGGCTTAGTTGCAGTTTGTCAGGACGAGCGTAGTCAGATTCGAAATCGAGAAAAGTGTTTAGCAACTCTCAAGGCTCGCATACTGGATTTTCGCCGTCGCGAAGAAGAGGCTAAATTAGGTGCTGACCGTTTGACATTAAGGGGTTCTGGTGATAGGTCTGAGAAAATTCGCACTTATAATTTTCCTCAAAACCGAATGACAGACCACCGAATATCGCTAACTCTGTATTCTTTAGATAGAATTATTGATGGTGAAATAAGTGAACTTTTAAGTGCTCTTCGCAAGAATGATCTTGATGAACGAGTCCGTTTAAAGATTTCTTTGGCTTAAATAATAGGTAGGAGGTAAAAAAATGAAACTTAAGATGCTACTAATTACTGTTGTATTTGCTGGTCTTTATGGCTGCACAACGGTTAACACTACTGAACAGAGTGTCAAATCAACAACATATGTTCGCGATGCACTTAAAAAATATGTTGATAATGGAGAACTTCCTGGTGCAATTAGTATTCTCTATAATAATGGGGTTGAAGAGATTTGTTGCATGGGATATGCTGATGTGGAATCGAAACGTCCTATGTCGCTTGATAATCATTTTATGCAATGTTCGCAGACTAAAGGCTTTTGTGGCGTTACGGTAGCTAAACTTGTTGAAGAAGGCAAGATATCTCTTGATGATCCTGTTTCGAAGTATTTGCCAGAATACGCTACGTTAGGATATCTTATTTTGCCGCGCGATGCAGAAGGGCGTATGCTTAGTAAGCCTGTTAAGACTCCAATCACAATTCGTATGTGTTTGAATCATACGGCAGGTTTTCCGTTTGAAATGCCCAATTACACGGCTATGGGTGGTTGGTCGCGTAGAATGCCTCTAAGGAGTGTTGCTGCTACAGCGATATCACAAAGGCTTCTCTATGAGCCAGGCACAAAGGTGCAGTATTCAAATGTCGGTATTGATGTTGCTGCTGCCGTTGTAGAGGTTGTAACGGGGATGCGTTGGGAGGATTATTTAAAGAAAGCGGTCCTAGATCCTCTTGGCATGACAGAGACATCATTTAGACCTACGGACAAGCAACTTGAAAACAAGATTGAACTTTATGCATTTGCTAAGGGCAAGAAGCCTCAATGGCGCAAAGAAATGCCAGCAATGCAGCGTCCATATGGCGATGACAGAGTATTTGCATCTGCTGGTGCAGGACTTTGGACTACTGTTCGTGACCAGGTAAAGTTTTATAAGATGTTGATGAATCTAGGTTTGGGTGATAATGGCGTGCGCATTTTGAAGGAGGAAACAGTTAAGAATCTTTTAGCTGTTACATCTCGCAATCCAAAGTTTGGTGGCTACTCTCTTGGTTTGAGTGCGCCTGTTAAGGATAATGAAGAAGCGTGGTTTGGTCATGGTGGAGCGTGGGGTACGAATTGCTCCGTAAATTATCATAAAAAACAGTTAAAACTTTGGGTTGTTCAGCATACTGGCGCGCCTCGTCCCTGGGAGACGGATTTCAATAATGTTGCTAAGAAATTTTTTAACTCAACAGGCAATGATTCAACGTCTGAGTATACAGGGCGTATGAAGTAACGCCACTTAAAAATGTTTGATACAATGCTAACAACGGCCGTGCAAACGGCCGTTCTCTTTGTGATGATGGGTGTAGGGGTCTTCGCTCGTCATATTGGTGTTTTTGACGCTGAAGCGATAAAGCGCTTAACAGAATTCCTGATAAAATTTATTACACCTTGTCTTATTGTTTCTTCTTTTCAACGACCGTGTGATACGTCAAAAATACTTTCTTTTGGCTGGGCTTTTTTAATTTCCGTTGTTGCAACGCTTATTGCGATTGTTCTAGCGCGTCTGTTTATAAGGACTGATGATAGACGTAAGCGTCATGCTTTAGAGTGGGCTAGTGTTTTTTCTAATTGTGGATATATGGGATTGCCACTAGAGCAGGCGATATTTGGCGAAGAAGGTGTTTTTTATGGTATTTCAGCAATAGCGGTCTTTAATATTTTTGCCTGGACATATGGCGTGTGGATGATGGGCGGCGCAGTTGGTAAGAATGGTTTTTTAAAGGGCATAGTGAATCCAGCGAATATTGCCGTTGCTATCGCATTGCCGTTGTTTTTCCTTCCTTGGCGATTACCGTTTATAATTGCTAGGCCAATAGAACTTGTTGGTTCGTTAAACACACCTGTGGCGATGATTGTTATGGGATTTTATTTAGCGAGTGCAAAATTTGGAATGGCATTTAAATGTAAATATACATATATGATGCTTTTAATACGCCATTTTGTTGTTCCTATTGTGTTAATTTTTTTATTAGTATTTTGTCCTTTCATAGATTCGATTGTTAAGCATTCGTCAATAATTCCAGCAGCGGCACCTATTGGGGTGTTGTTGACTGTATTTGCTGTTCGATATGATGGTGATGCTGAGTTTTCAACAGCATTAGTTGCTGTTTCAACATTGTTTTCTATTATTACGATACCAATTGTTATTTCAATTGCAAGTATAGTATTTTGAAAAAGTATACTATTCGAAAAAGTATAGCATTCTGAAAAGTATAGTGTTTTGAAAAAGTACAGTGTTTTAACAAGTATCTGTTTTACAGAATAGATTTTTATAAAGAAGTTTTCTTTGATACACCATTTATCTTTATACACCAGTTATCTTAATGCATCAGTTATTTTTATACACTAGTTATTTTAATAAAGAACTTATCTTAATAAATAAGCAAGGTGTATTTTACCCCTCTAGATTTTTCCGCACATAATTCTCATTTTATGATATAATACGTCTTGAGATGGCAAGAAAGAAGTATACTCATTCTCCTTATTGGAGGGCTAAGAAGTCCGCTATTGAGCGTTCGTACGTTGCGGATGCTTTAAAGTATTTTGGGCTTTATGAGCTTTTTACTTCAGATTTCGGCGAGGAAGAGGCTAACGGGATAGGCTCTTACTCTTCTTTCGGTAGTGGCTCTTTAGGGGTTAGTTCTTCGTATGGCTCTTCTCGCAGATGGTCCGGTAAGAGTAGCAAACCTTCTAAAATGCTACGAAAACTAGCTAAACATAATATACTCTCTCCCTATGGTACTTATACTGGTGGA
>JAGBZX010000012.1 GCA_017628025.1 Kiritimatiellia bacterium
ATTTAAGTATTTAAGTATGTATATTAACTCTTAATAAGCCCAATTTGGACGAGCCCAATTTGGCAAAGCGGTGCTTATTGTGGTTTCTACACCTGTAGAAGGGTGGACGAATGTCGCGTTAAGCGAGTGTAGGAAGTGGCCTTTTATGCCTTCTACAGCAAATGCACCGTAAAGCGTGTCGTTTATAATATGCATGCTTAAACTTGCCAACTGTGCTCTAATTTGGTGCGTAACGCCCGTCTTGATTGTTACTTCTAAAAGAGTCCTGTCTTCACATTCTGTTTTAGTTGTGAAAATTGGCTTGTAGGAAGTGATGGCATGCATAGGCTTTTCATTGCGTGGACATCTAGCTTTTCTTATATCCACCATACGACAAAAACGACAAGAGTCATCATGAACAAGGTCAGTTTCAATTACGCCAGATTCTTCTACTTTGCCCTCTACAAGCGCTAGATACGTCTTTTTAACTGTGTGCTGCGAGAACTGTTGTCTTATATTTTCATAAGTAGTTTTGTCTCGGGCGATTAAAACAAGTCCTGATGTGCCAGTATCTATTCTATGTAATGCACCTCCCATTAAAGGCAAATCACCCGAAGAGGCACATTCTGGCCACCTAGAAACAACCCCATTCATAAGAGTGTCCGTTTCAGTACAAGAAAGTGGTTGGACTTTCATACCCGATGGCTTGTCAAAAGCAAGAAGCTGTTCATCAGTATAGATATTGTTTACTTCTATTGAATTGTTAGGAGCTATTGTGTTGTCATTTTCCTCAAGCAACTCTTTGATTTCTAATATCTCAGAGCCTTTTAATTTTAAACCCTTGAATGCTTTGCGTGAATTAACAAGGATACTCCCATTAGAGATGGCCTGGCGAATAAATGACCGAGAAGAAGTAGGAAACAACATTAGAAGAGCGGCATCCAAACGAATACCGCTCTTTTTGTTTTCTGCTATGACGTTTTGTATCACGCGATTAATCGTATCGATCCATAACGGAAGGAGCAATAGGAGCAATACCTTCCCAGGATTTGTTTGATGACCAAGGCAAGTCGCTATCTTCAGGTGAATCAGCTATGCATCCTGAAAGGATTGATGAAATGCTTATGGATACAACAATAGCGAATATGACGCGCTTGATCATCAAGTTCATTAGTCAGCAAATACTACGTCGTTGATATTGAGCTTTGACTGCTCCCATTCGCCAAGGATATCACAAATAACATAGTTCTTACCCTTAACTTCTTGACGTAAGCGAATGCGGCCAACAAATTCACCAGCAGCACCGTTAAAGCCAGGGCGCTTGACGCCGAACTCCATATTGGGGAGCGGATGGCTAAGGTCGTTGCCTTTAAGCTGTTTCATAGCTTCTGGCGTGAATTCAACGGCGGCGAACATGGATTCATTGTCAACTATTACAATCTTACCCTTGTCGCCAAGAGGAATAGTAGTGACGGCTGTTCCGCGGCTTGTGTTGCCGGTCTGCTGCTGAGCAATAGCTTCAGCAAGAAGCTTCTTGAGGTTTTCGTTAACCTTCTGAAGTTTAGCAAGCTCTTCTTTTGTGGCTTCTGTTTCGTCTTGTGCAGTTGCTACCTCGTCCTTGAGAGAGGTAATCTCTGCGTTTAACTCATCAATCTGGGCTTTGATTTTAACGATCTGATTTTCAAGATCAGCCTTTTCTGACTCAAGCTTGGCAATCTTCTCGTCGCGTTCAACAATCGTTACCTTGTCTTGACGAGCTTCGGGCTTAATTTTGTTTAACTCGTTTACTTGCTCTTCAAGCTTGTTGCGAAGGGTGACAAGTTCGTTACGAGTATTGTTGAGCTTCTGCTGCATTAACTTCGAAGCTTCAAAGAGATTGGAGAGAAGTTCGTCTTCAGTGCCGCGACCAGTCATCTTAGGACGATTGCCATCCATGATCGGCTTGCCTTCAGCATCGAGAAGATAAACCATGCGTAACTGTCTGCGCGTTTTATCGTTGTCCCAATCAAACGTCTTGAGGTTGGCCTGTTCAAGATAGTAGTTATAACCATCAAGTACATTCTCCATCTCAGGATTGTCAACGATCTCCGCTTTAACTGAAGAGACATCTTTCTTGATTTCAGTTTGGACATCTTTGTTTGGCTCCTCCATTTCTATAGTGCGCGCAATCTTGACGAGGTAATCTTCTTGCATTCTATTACGATCTGTCAAGAGTGTGCGCTTGGCATTGAGTTCTATCTCAAACCAAAGACCCGCAGAAGCGATTATTAAGAACAAATATACTAGGAAGTGAAGTGCTTTATTCATATTTCTTTTTACCTTGTGAACCGTAGTTATGAGAATGATACCCTTTTTTTTGGCAAAAATCAACTGAAATTTGATAGAATATGCGCCATGGCATTTGAGGTTATATATACTGATACACGCACAAAGGCGCGTTTAGGGCGCTTGACGACGACTCACGGAGTGGTCGAAACCCCTATGTTTATGGTGGTTGGAACACAGGGTACTGTAAAAGGACTTGAACCGCGCGACCTTCTTGAGACGCGTTCGCAAGTCGTTTTAGGAAATACGTATCACTTGATGCTTAGACCCGGTCGCGAGATAATTGCCGCCGCCGGGGGGTTGCATCGCTTCATGGGATGGGATGGTCCAATCCTTACAGACTCTGGTGGTTTCCAGGTTTTTTCGCTTGCTAAATTGCGCAAGATAACCGATAAAGGATGTGTCTTTAATTCTCACATTGATGGTCACGAATTTACTTTAGGACCAGCAGAGTCGATGGAGATGCAGAGAGTCATTGGCTCTGACATTGCGATGGTTTTCGACGAATGTCTTCCGTTCCCTTGTCCAGAAGATAGAGCTATTAAATCTGTTGAACAAACCTTAAAATGGGCAAAGGCGTCAAAGGACGCCCCGCACGCTCAAGGACAGCAGGTTTTTGGTATTGTTCAAGGTGGTGTTTATGACCAGTTGCGTCGTAAATGTGCTGAAGGACTGGTGGATATAGGGTTTGACGGTTATGCTGTAGGCGGCGTTTCTGTCGGTGAGCCCGAAAACTTCATGTATCAGGCTGTTGATGCGAGCGTTCCTTATTTGCCAGAAGATAAGCCTCGTTATGTAATGGGCTTAGGAGTTATGCATCAAATGGCAGAGTGTGTTGCACGCGGAGTTGATATGTTTGATTGCGTTATTCCAACTCGTGTCGCACGTCATGGTACGGCGATAACTAGGCGCGGCAATGTTGCTATTAAAGCTGCTAAATGGGCCTTTGATCAAGGTCCAGTAGAAGAGGGTTGCTCGTGTTATTGTTGCCGTAATTTCTCCCGCTCTTATGTAAGGCATTTGCTTAACGCTGGTGAAATTTTAGGCATGAGATTATTGACGATACATAATGTCTGGAGATTAAATGAATTTATGGCGGAAATGCGTACGGCAATAGCTGGCGGATATTTCGCCGATTGGAAAGAACAAATAAAGGAGACAACATAAAATGAACGAATGCGTAATGTTTTGCACTTCCGCACAGACAGCGAGTGCTGCGCCTCAGGAAACTACAGCAATTGAAGTACAAAGCGCTAATCCCAATGACGCGGCGGCTGCCGGCGTAGCGAAGCCTCAGCAAGGTGGTTTTGGTATGCTTCTGCCTATGCTTCTTTTGTTGGCAATCTTCTATTTTATGATGATTCGCCCACAGCAGCGCAAGGAGAAAGAACGCCGTAAAATGATCGAGGAACTTCGCGCTGGTGCGAGGATTGTTTTCGCTGGCGGCCTTACTGGCGTTATTGCAGAAGCAACAGAGAAGACTTTTATCGTTGAGCTTTGCGGTGGCGTAAAGATGGAGATTTTGCGCTCTTCTGTTCAGGGTGTTATCAACGAGGCTGGCCAAGAAGGCTAAATTAGGTTAGCTTCTTGCGGCAATGGGATATATACGACTTAAGTATGGAGTTGAATACAACCCTCATGGCACAGACTCCAATGAGTCCTCTGGCCTTGGGTGTCTAATAGTCGCTATTGTCATTGTTGCTATAATATCGATTGTATGGTCGATAGTTGCGCACCTTTACGAAAGTGGAAAGGTGGTAGAAAAGACGGCGGCAGCGCAGAGAATTGAATCTCCTGCGCCGCCGCCGCAAGTTCAGAAAAAAGAAACTTCTCAAACTACTTCTAAAAACAATCCTCAACGGCCAAGCATAAAAGTTTCTACAGAGGCAAATGTCTCTAATAGGCCAGTAGTTGTGCGGAATCTTCTTTTAAGGCTCGATGAAGCAGAGCGCCTTTGTGATGTGGAGATGGCGGCAACTACGATAGAGCGAATACGCGCGCTTCCAGGAGAGCCGGCGGCGGATATTGATGACAAGTTAGCGCGCAGGTTGGGGGATTTGAATTTAAGACGGCTTTTTGAATTTCATAATGGCCAGTGGGTAAAGCCTATAGTTGTAAAAACAGGAGACTCTGCCATACGCATTGCTAGAGAAAATGGCTCTTCATATGCTTCTGTAATAAAGCTTAATGGTCTTAGTGATGCTAATAAAATTCGAGTAGGGCAGAAACTTCTTGTAATGGCAAATCCCCGCTTTATACTAGTAGTTCACAAACGTTTGCGAATAGCAGATTTGTCATTAAACGGTAGGTTTTTCCGCAGGTATGATTTGCTTACAATTCCTTCGTGCAAAGAAGGTATTTATGAAGTAACTTCCAACACGAAGCGTTTTTTATCTTCGATGAAATTCGATTTCTCTGCAAAAGATCGAAGCGAATTGGAGATGCTTCTTGTTGAAGGGGCGCAGGTTTCAGTCTCGGAGATGTAGAGGAGTTTTTTATGAAGATATTAGTGACGGGTGGATGCGGGATGCTGGGGCGCGAAATAATTTCAAGGCTTTCGCCAATGCATGAAACTCTCGCTGCGGATTTGCCAGAATGGGATATCACAGATGGCGAGAATTTTACTTCTCGCTGTTTGGATTTTGCGCCAGATGTTATTATTCACGCCGCGGCCATGACGAATGTTGACGGCTGTGAAAATGCTACTTTAGATGCTGGGCGTATTAATGAAGATGGTTCGCGGAATGTAGCCATAGCTGCAGTTGCCAGTGGTGCGCGCCTTATAGCTATTTCAACAGATTATGTATTTGGAGCTTGTCCTCCATCTAAAAATTGGGCATGGTCAGAAACAGATTTACCGCACCCGACATCAGTATATGGGACAACTAAACTTGCTGGAGAGAGAATGATTTCAATGATCCTACCGGCAGCAGTTATTTTGCGTATAGCTTGGCTTTACGGGCATGGCGGTCCGTCATTTGTTCATACTATGGCGCGTTTGGGAGGTGAAGAGGGTGAGCCCATAAAAGTCGTAAATGACCAAAGGGGCAACCCAACCTCCACAAAGGTAGTAGTTGATGTTATAGAATATCTTTTAAATAAACCAGAGCTAACAGGTATCGTTCACGCTACTTGTGAGAATCAATGCTCTTGGTATGATTTCGCAGTTGAGATTTTCAAACTTCTTAATTTAAAGCGTGAAATTGTTCCATGCACAACACAAGAGTATCCGCGCCCCGCAATAAGGCCAGTAAATAGTGCCCTTAAGAAAAGTGTTTTAAATAGGTTAGGTTATAGAACGCCTGATTGGCGAGATGCTCTTGAAGAGTTTATTGCAAAAGAATTCCCCAAAACCTAAAATGATGGTAGAGCGAGTTTTAGTTTTGGGTGATGGCGCTAGCGGATTGGCGGCAGTAAAACTTGCGCAGCGTCAAGGTATGGAGCCTACCTTAGTTTGTAAGGATGCGCAACTGCCAGAAGGTGAGTTTAGTTTTGCGGTACTTTCTCCAGGTGTGCCACCATGGCATTTTTGGTTTGACGAGCTTCGCAAAAGGTCGATTCCTTACAAAAGCGAGTTAGAGTTTGGTGTTACGAATTTAAAAAAATTAGGATGGGAACTTTTCGCAGTTACTGGCTCAAAAGGAAAGTCTAGCGTTGTTAAGTTAGTAGCCGATGCTATTGGAGCAGTGCCTTGCGGTAATTATGGTTTGCCAGTTAGTAGTGTAGAAGGTGATTCAGGGCGAGCAGTAGTAGAGGTTTCAAGTTTTATGATGGAGACAACAACTCTGCCTAGTGATACATTTAAAGCTGCCGCGTTAATAAATCTTCAAAAAGATCATCTTGATAGGCATAAGACGGCTGAAGTTTATCATGAACTAAAAAGAAAATTACTTTCGTTTGCGATAAAGAAAATTGATGCAACAAAGGGCGAAAGCCACTTTAAAGGCTCGGCACATTTGTATGAAGGGTCTTACTTTGATAATTCTGTATTAAAAGTAAATGCCGAGTGTGCAGTGCAACTTATGCGCATTGCGGGGCTTGACGATGGCGCAATAAAGGCGGCATTTAAGAATTTTAACCCTCTCCCACATCGCATGCAAATTGTGTATGAACGCGAAAAAGTGCTATTTATTGATGATTCTAAGTCTACAAGTCTAGAGTCGCTAAGGGCTGCACTTCAGATGTGTAATGGCTCGCCAATAAGGCTTATCGCGGGAGGACTTGATAAGGCAGATGACCCGAAAGATATCATTTTTGACTTGACTAAACAGGTGAAAAAAGTGTATCTTATAGGGTGTTGTGCTGAAAAGTTTTTTGCGGCATGGTCAACTAGTGTAGCATGTGAAAAGTCTGTTACTCTAGAAAATGCAGTAAAAGCAGCTAAGCGCGATGCTAAACCAGGAGAGGTTGTGCTACTTTCTCCTGGAGCGGCTAGTTATGATCAATTTAAAAATTTCGGGGAGCGCGGTGATACATTTGTGCGACTCGTTAAACAACAAGGATAAAAGAAAATGAAAAAATTAGGCTTAGTTCTCGGTGCGGCAGCTGTTGTTACGCTTGCAGGTTGTAAAGATCCCAATTTTAAACGTAGTCGCGTTGCTTCTTCCGATGAAGTGAAAAAAGTCGCAGTTGAAGAGACTGAGAAACCCGCTCAAGAAATAGTTGCAGTCGAAAAAGAGGAGCAAGCCGCTCCAAAGGTAGTTGAAAAAGAAGCTGCCCCAGAGGTTGTTGCTCCGCCTCCTGCTGTTGAGCCAGAAACTACTCCTTACGTAGTTCAGCCAGGTGATAGCCTCTCGAAGATTTCTAAGAAATATAACATCAAGATTGCCTCGATTAAGGAACTTAATAGTCTAAAGAGCGACAAAATTCTCGTTGGTCAGAAGATAAAACTTCCTGGTAAGGTTGAAGTTGGTGAACAGAAGGTTGTCTCTATGAGACCGGCAAAATCTACTAAATCATTTAAGAAGTACGAGGGTGCTACGGTAAAGTATACTGTTAAGTCGGGCGACCACCTCGGTAAGATTGCTTATACGCACGGCATTTCTGTTCGTCAGCTTAAGGAAATGAATAATATTTCTGCTGATTTAATCCGCGTAGGTCAAAAGCTTAATGTTCCAGCAAAGGCCGTAGAGAAGAATTCTGTTAAGCCAGTTGAGACAGCTAAGCCAAAGGTAGAAGAGAAGAAAGACGTTGTAAATGACAAAACTCCTGTAGTTGAAGCTACAGAAACAACTCAAGAAGTCTCTCCAGTTCAGCCTCTTGATGGCAATGCTGATGTTTCTACGGAAACTGTAGCGCCCGTAGCTACCGATTCTCTCTACAAAACTTATCAAGTTAGAGAAAATGAGTCTGTCAACGACATCGCCGCTTCTTGGGGTCTTGTCCCAGGGACAATTCGCGAAATCAACAATCTCGGCGAAGATGGCGAGGTTCAGGCTGGACAGATAATTAAGCTTCCTGCATCAGCTACGCAAGAGTAAATGCGTAAGCAAGTGCTATTTATATTTGGCCTGGTTACCACGGCTTTGGTGGTGCTGGGCCTTGTAATTTTATCTTCTGCTGGTCAGAGGTATGGGGTGCGCCTTTATGGCAATGAGGGCGTTAACGAGTATATTTTCTTAAGGGGCCAACTTAAGTATGTGGGCATAGCCCTAGTCGTAGCTACTTTATTTGCTTGCTTTGATTATAGAAATTGGCGAAACTATCCGTTTCTTACGATAGCAGCTTACATTTCGATATTAATCTTACTTGTTTTAGTGTTGTTTACCGACCCCATCAAAGGCTCTAGGAGATGGCTTGATTTAAAGTTTTTCAATTTTCAGCCTGGTGAAATGGCGAAAATTTTTACAGTGATTGCGGTTGCCGCATGGCTCGATAGAAGTAGTTGGCGAGTAGGGCTATGGAAGAACGGCTTCTGGTGTCCGATTATGATAATAGGTTTGTTTGCTGGTCTAGTAATAGCGGAGCCAGATTTTGGCTCTTTTATGGTTATTGGTTTAGCTGGACTTTTAATGATGGTGTTAGGTGGCGTGCAAATGATACAAATCTTCATAATTTTTCTTATTGGATTTATTGGGTTTGTGGGTTATCTAATTCATAACCCTAACCGAATGGCGCGATTGGCAGCTTGGCTTGGAGTGTCTGATTTAAATGTGGGAGCTAAGATTTCAGAAGGCGCAGCAGAACAGGCTGATTATCAAGTAAATCAAGCGCTTATTGCTTTTAAGAATGGTGGATACTTTGGTGTTGGCCTTAATCAGTCAATGCAAAAGTATCATTATTTGCCAGAAGCGCATACGGATTTTATATTTGCAATTGGAGCAGAAGAATTAGGAATGGTATTTACAATACCTGTTTTTTTGCTTTTTGTTTTGTTTTTTATTCTCGCTCTTTATATTGCTCGTAAGTCGTGCGATAAGTTCGGTCGTTCCCTAGCATATGGCATGGCGTTTCTTATTTTCTTTCAGGCGATGTTTAATATGGGGGTTGTCTGCAAGGCGTTTCCAACAAAAGGTATGGCGTTGCCATTCTTTAGTTATGGCGGTACCAATATGTTGTCTAGTGCCATTGCGGTTGGTACGATATTATCTGTCGGTATTCAATCGCTTAAAGAAAAACGACGAGCGCTACTTAGGAAAGTTGTTTTAAGATGACTCAATCACCAAGCTCAAGCATAACTCCGCCGACTCCTTTGACAGTTACCCAATTGTCTAGGCGTATCAAGGCGAAGCTTGAAAATGATTTTTCATGTGTTGATGTGGAAGGAGAGATAAGTGGGTGGAGGCCTCATTCGTCGGGGCATATGTATTTTACGCTTAAAGACGAGAACTCACAGATATCTGCTATTATATTTTCATTTACATTAGCATCTTTGATTTCCAGCGAACCCAATCTTAAATCGGCGCTTAAAGATGGCGCGAAGGTAAAGGTAAGAGGTTCGATTAGCCTTTACTCTCAGCGCGGCACATATAGCCTTATTGTTAAGCGAATTAAGTTGGCTGGCATGGGAGATCTGATGGCTAAGTTTCTTGAGTTAAAGAGTAAACTTGAGGCTGAAGGGCTCTTTGATGCTTCTCGTAAAAGGCCATTGCCATTTCTTCCTAAACACATTGGAATAGTAACGAGCGAAGCTGGCGCAGTAATACATGATATGTGTCATGTTTTTGAAAGGCGATTTCCAAGTGTTCAAATTCGTCTTTATCCTGCTCAGGTGCAAGGTGCAGATGCGCCTGTTTCGCTTATAGCAGGAATAAAATATTTTAATTCTAATCCTTGGGCAGATTTGATAATCGTAGCTCGAGGAGGCGGAAGTTTTGAAGATCTTTTTTGTTTTAATGACGAGGCTTTAGTTCGCGAGGTGGCCTCTTCTATCGTTCCAATTATAAGCGCAGTTGGTCACGAAACTGACTATACATTATGTGATTTCGCCTCTGATCGCCGTGCAGGAACGCCGTCAATTGCCGCTGAGATTGCTGTGCCAGATAGAGCAGAACTCATTTCAAGACTTAATGATTTTTCAAGACGGCTTTCGTCATCCTTGCGTTCAAAGGGCGATAATATTATTCAACAACTTGATTACGCGTCAGATTCACTTTCTAAAGCACTTAATTTAGTACTTGAGCGCTCCAATACAAAGTTAAATGATTTATCGCGGCGTTTAGATTTAATTTTTAAATCTCAACGAGATTCATTGGCTAGTCGATTTAATAATTGTCAAGAATTGCTTCTACGCACGCTTATTTTGGCAGAGCAACGAGCTAAAACACGATTAGAGGCAGTGACGCGCGAGTTAAATCTTCTTTCGCCATATTCTGTGCTGGAAAGAGGCTATAGCCTAGTTACATTACCTGATGGTAGAGTTGTTAAATCGGTTGATAGAGTAGCAGTTGATAGTGATTTGGCTATTAAGTTTGCAGATGGCGCAGCGCAGGTGAAGGTTAATAAGGTTTTGAAACAATGACTCAATTTATTCAAGTTACAATACTTTCTCTCGTCCAAGGAGTTGCTGAGTTTTTGCCTATTTCATCGTCTGGGCATTTAGTAATATGTAAGAAAATTATTGGGATGGACGATCCAAGTATGATGTTAGATATTTTCTTGCATGCGGGAACGCTTTTGGCTGTTTTTCTTTTTTATCGCCATGTAATTTTTCGCATTTTGGCGCGCAGAGAATGGTCTTATGTTTTTAAAATCGCATTGAGCGCTGTGCCTGCTGGTGTGATAGGGTTGTTCTTGTATGAGCGAGATTTTTCATTTCTGATGTCATGGGCATATCTCTTTACTGGATTGGTGCTTATTAGTACGTGTTTTTTGCCGCGAGGCAAGGATAGAGTAACTTTTCCCAAGGCTTGGGTGATAGGTGTGGCCCAGGCGTTAGCTCTTTTGCCTGGTATCTCTCGTAGTGGAATGACTATAACAGCAGGTCGATTGTTAAAAGTCTCTCCTGAAAAATGTGCTGAGTTTTCCTTTCTAATGAGTGCGCCGCCGATTATCGGGGCAACGTTGCTTGAGTTGATTTCTTCAATAAATCAAAGCTCAGAAACTTCTGTTTCGTGGGCTTTGGTTCTTTACGGAACTATTTTAGCTGGGGTATCCGGATATTTTTCATTAAAACTTCTTGTCCGTTTGCTTGGAGCCGGGAGATTTTGGTATTTTGGTCCTTATTGTATAATCCTTGCAGTTTATCTAGCATTGTGAGGCAGTTAATGTCACTTTGCGACAACTAATTCATAAGTGGGACTAGGTATGAGTAATATAAAGTGGCTAAAATCAGAGATTGAGAAATGGCTTCGAGATGGAGTTGTAGAAAAGAGTACAGCAGATATTATCTTATCTCGTTTGTTGTTTTTGTCAGGTGTTTTGTTGTTGGTACTTAATGTTTTTCTAGCGCGTAAAAAGAAAAGGATTGCAAGCAATGAAAATTAATAAAAGCATCCTTGGGATAATATTTACGCTTTTGTTGCAACTGCTAGGGACGGTTTGCTTTGTATGGCGTTATGAAAGAATACTTTTAAAGGGCGAAGAGGTTCGCTTAAAATGCATGCCATACGATCCGTATGACCCTCTTAAGGGAAGGTATCTAATGGTTACTGTAATGGAGGATTGCACGAATATTCTCTTTGATGCGGAAACTCCGACTGTTATGCAGAATAGGAAAAAAGATTACTATGCGAAACTTGAAAAAACAACAAATGGCCTTTATCGGGTAGCGGCTGTTGCAAACAAGGTGCTTGATGATGGGTTATGGGTTAAAAGAGATAATATAAGCACAAGGTATATATTACGTTATGCTGACAAGCTAAAAGATGAATCAGGTGAAGAGTTTTATGAGCCTCAAAAAAAATTGGGGAAAATGGCTACGGTATCATTTCCGAATAAACTTTTTGTAAATGAGAAGATGGCTCCTAAGGCAGAGCAATTGCTATCTAGTAGATCTAAAGATGCAGTTGCTGTATATCGTCTTTTAGATCAAAAGATTATTCTTACAGATATAGAAATTGAAGGCGTATCAATCTTAAGACGAGTTAGAGAATTGTAAATGCGGTTGTTTGTGTAATGGCAAATAAAAATATACCTAATGATATTTCTATAGTAGTTGTCACCTGGAATGGAGATGAGTTACTAAAGAAACTGTTAGACTCGATAATTAAAGTTTATGGTCAGCTCCCTGAGACAGTAGTTGTAGATAATGCCAACAACCCAGAGACGAAAGTTCTTGTAAACTCTTATCAAAACACAACCTTAGTATCACTTTTAGAAAATCAAGGTTTTGCTGGCGGTAATAATGCCGCATTGCCTTATTGCACTAAAAAGTATATGGTTTTACTTAACAACGATACGGAACTTATAGACGATTCTATTTCTCCGCTTATAGAATTTCTTGAAACTCATCCAAATGTTAGTGTGGCGCAAGGTAAAGTTGTTATTGCAACTAGTGGGCGATTAAATGGGTGCGGAGGATTTTTTAGTCCCATAGGAGTTTTGGCATTTAATGGTTTTGACGAAGATGACCTTGGTCAGTATGACAAAGCTTATAGGGCATTTACGATAGGTGGCGCTTTTTTTGCAATTCGCCGAGATGATATTAGCAAAATAGGAGGGCTTTTTTATAATCACTTCAAATCTTATTACGAAGAAGTTGATCTTTGCCACCGCGTAAATCTAGCAGGAAAGGAGTGTTGGTATGTACCAACGCCTAAGGTTTTGCATTGGCACGGAAGGACGATGGTCAAGTTTAAGCGATTAAGTATAATGCGTCAATATTACACGAATATTTGGTTTTCTTTTCTTACCTGTTATGGATTTTTTGCACTAATTTACTTTGGTTTTATGCTTTTCTCTATTTCGATAGCACATTCATTAGCGGGGCTTTTATCAGGTAATGCAGAAAATTTAAAAGCGCATTTGTTTGCTTTAAGGCGAACTTGTCAAAATAGAAAAGAAATTTTTAAAACTAGAAAGTATCTTAAGAGCTTGCGCAAAATTACCGATTGGCAACTACTTAAGTTTGCAGTCCGTAAGCAAAAATGGTCTTACTATCTTTCTCTAATAAAACGAGGGTGAGAAGGTGTTAAATGACACAAAAACAGATACAAATAGCCAAGCAAATAGTGGTGATTTTTTGATATAATACACATACTTCAAATTCAAGGAGGCGAGATGAAAATTATTATCGGAAGTGATCACTGTGGTATTGAGCTAAAACAAGGCGTTGTCGCCGAATTATCGAAAGAATTTCAAATTAAAGATGTCGGCACTAATTCCCTTGCTGGTTGCGATTATCCAGACTATGCCCTAGCAGTGGCAGAAAGTGTTGCTCTTGGTGAGAGTGACGCAGGTGTACTTATTTGCAAAACCGGTATCGGTATGTCAATGACGGCTAACCGTTTTCAGAATGTTCGCGCGGCACTTTGTGCGACAGTTGAAGATGCTGTCCTTACTCGCCAGCACAATGCAGCTAATGTCCTTTGCATTTCATCTCAGAACGTTTCCTTTGATTATGCTCTTGAGATGATCCGCGCTTTTATGGCAACTCCCGTTGATATGGACGAGCGTCATGTCCGTAGGCGTTGGAAGCTTGAGCGCGCAGGTAGACTTTCTGATGTTTCAGGTCTTATGAAAGACGATCCTGAGGTTTATGCGGCAATTAAGGCTCAGACTGTTCAGGAAGATACAGAGATTAATCTTATCGCCTCTGAAAATACTTCATCACGTGCTTGCCGTGAAGCGGCAGGTAGCGTCCTTATGAACAAGTACGCAGAAGGTTACCCGGGCAAGCGTTGGTATTCTGGGTGTTTACCAGTAGACGCGGCAGAAGAATTAGCGTGCAAGCGTGCGTGTGAGCTTTTTGGTGCAGATCACGCAAATGTTCAGCCTCACTGTGGTAGTGCTGCTAATATGGCAGTTTATTTTGCGACAATTAAACCAGGCGACACGATTCTTTCAATGTCGTTAGACCAAGGCGGTCACCTCTCGCACGGCTCGCCAGTTAATTTCTCAGGTAAGTATTACAACATTGTTCCGTATACAGTAAATAAAGATACGGAAATGCTTGATTATGATGAGCTTGAAAAGCAGGCACTTGAAGTTAAGCCAGCAATTCTTTTGACTGGCGCTTCGGCATATCCGCGTAAGATTGACTTTAAGCGTGTGCGCGAAATTTGCGACAAGGTTGGATGCATAATGATGGTTGATATGGCGCATATTGCTGGCTTGATAGCTGGTGGCGCTCATGAATCCCCCGTTCCGTATGCAGACTTTGTTACCACGACAACGCACAAAACACTCGGCGGTCCTCGTGGCGGCATGGTGCTTTGCAAAGAAAAATGGGCAAAGGCGCTTGATAGCGCAGTGTTCCCTGGTATGCAGGGCGGTCCGTTAGAGAATATTATTGCAGCTAAGGCTGTTGTGTTCCGTGAATGGATGATGCCTGAGAAGAAGGGCTATGCGCAGCAGGTTGTTAAGAACTGCGCTGTTCTTTGCAAGACAGTTCAAGATCGTGGTTATAGAATCGTCTCCGGTGGTACAGATAATCACCTCTTCCTAGTTGATGTAAAATCCTCTAAGGGTATTACTGGTAAGGAAGCAGCAGCTGCTCTTGATGCAGCTGGTATTGTAGTTAATAAAAATACGATTCCTTATGACACCGAGTCGCCATTTAAGACATCAGGTATTCGCATTGGTACAGCATCTGTTACTACGCGCGGCATGAAGGAGCCAGAAATGCTCAAGATTGGCACGTGGATAGCAGATGTACTTGATGATATTACTAACACAGTCGTGCAGGAGCGCGTAAAAGAAGAGGCCGCTAAACTCGTGGCGGGCTTCCCCGTTCCTTAATGAAAATTGCAGTAGTAGGTGTTGTAGGTCGCACTAATGCTGGTAAGTCGACGCTCGTAAACTCGCTCGTAGGCGAAAAGGTTTCTATCGTTTCGCCTGTCGAGCAAACTACGCGCAACACGATACGTGCAATTGTTTCAGAAGAGCGTGGGCAATTAGTTTTACTTGACACTCCTGGACTTCACAAGGCCGTTGGAGAGTTAGGTAGACTACTTAATCGCATGGCGCGTCGTAGCGCAGCTGGAGTAGACATAACCTGTGTTGTGTTTGATGCTGCGCAAAAGCCGTGTCTTGAAGATATTGGGTGGATGCAGCGTATTGCCCACGAAAGTGCGTCTAAAGTTATATTTGTCTTGAATAAGGCTGACAAGCGCAGTTTTAATGAAAATCTTTTTAGAGAAGCATGGGCTGAAGTGTTAGCTGAAGAAGGTGGTGAAAATCCTCCTCCAGAGCCAAAGTGGGTTAAGTGTATTAGTGTAGATGAGGGTGGTTCTAAAGGCGTCCTAGATGCGCTTTTTGAGTTTGCCGAAGAGGGGGAGCCTCTTTTTGACGAGGATACGATTACTGACTACCCTAGGCGCCTTACTATAGCAGATGTAATACGTGAAAAATATATCGCAAAGCTTTTTCAAGAGTTACCTCACGAGCTTGGTATTGTAGTTAGGCAGATAGAAGAAACTCCTGAGAAATGGCTAGTAAAAGTCGATGTTTTAGTAAATCGCGAGTCGCAAAAACCTATCGCTATTGGTAGGGGCGCAGAGACAGTTCGCTATGTTCGCAAGGGCGCAGAGCGTGAGCTAAAAGAAATTTACGGCATTAAGGTCTCGCTTGATATGACCGTTCGCATCTCAAAGAACTGGATGAAAAATCCTGTCCTTTTAAGAGAGATGGGTTATATGGGAGATCTTGTCTAATGAAGCGTGCGTTAGTTCTTCTAGGTGTTCTTTGCCTTACCGCAAGCCTTATAGCAGACACTAACGCTCTATTTATCGCTAAATCAGCCTTGCGCGATGGTCTTTGGGGCTTAGCACGAAGAGCGGCCAAAGATGTTGGCGGGCAGCAGGGTGCAGAATTAACAATTGAATCGTATGCGCGCGAAGGCGCATGGGATGATTTAATTATAAATTTGCCATTAGATTTAAAGTCTGAATGGGCTATTTATTATCGAGCACTTGCTCTTTTTATGAAAGGTGAGAACGAGGCGACTATTCAGCTTCTTTCTGAAACAAAGTTTACTAGTCCGCATTATAAGCGATTAAGTTCGATTCTTTATGCTCGTATTCTGTTTGCAAAAGGAGAGGCACAATTAGCTAGAGCAAAACTATCAGAAGAAGGTATAGCTCCAGACGATGATCAGATGCGACTTTTTTTCGCTGATATTCACGAGGCTATCGGTGAAAAAGCAGTTGCTCAATCGTTTTGGCGTCAAATTTTAGCTTCAACAAATTCAACTGATATTGGGCTTGCCACGGCAGCTGTTAAACTAAAAGACATTCAGGTGTGTGAGAATGTCATAGGGAGAATAAAAAGCTCACCAGCGAAGGCTGCCGTTTTGCTAGCACTATCTAAGGCTCTTTTAGAGCGCGGCGCGGAAGGCGATTTACAAAGTGCGAAGGTTGCGGCCAAAAAGAGTATTTCTCGCCATCCAGATGCCCCAGGGGCAAAGGAAATGATGGTGATGATTGCTGAAAAAGAATTTCATTCTTCAGATGCTGCAGGTGCTCTAAAAACATATGATGAGGCCCTTGTTGTTTGGCCGGATTTGTCTCGAGATTATACTGTCCATTCAGGTAGGGGGTGGGCATTACTTAGTCTTGGCAGAGCGCAAGAAGCAGATGAGGAATTTCAGAAAGCATTCAATTGCACAACGAATAATAACTTAAAGTCTCAATCGCTACTAAAACGTGCAGAATCACTTATCGTTATCGGAAAACGCCGCGACGCTGAAGTTATATATGAGACTATAGTTAAAGATTTTCCAGAGACATCAGCCGCTCAAGAAGTACAGGTGGCAGTTAAGATAAAGCGATTGTTAGAGTCTGGCGATAAGTTTTTTAAAGAGTTTCGCTTTGAGGAGGCTGAAAAGATGTATCTTGAAGTTGCTAGTGTAGACGCTACGCTAGCTACTTCAATGAAATATAGAAGAGCTCTTTGTTTTTATGCTCGAGGGCTAGATGCAGAGGCAGAGAAGTTGATGCGAGAATTGGCAGCGGCAGAAAAGCCATCTCCCTTGGCTATTATGTGGCTTGGTAAATACTTATACAATCGTCGAAACTTAGATGAGGCGGCGAAGTTCTTTACTATGTATGCAAGTATACCTAATGTTAATAATCCAGAAGAAGCGCTTCTTTGGGCATCTCGCTCTTCATTTGGTAGAGGCGATTATGAAACTTCGGTAAAGTTAATTACCAAGATAGTATCTCAAGAGCCGGCTCCTTCTTTTTTATCGACAGCTTATCTTCTTCAAGCAGATGCGCTTTTTGAGTTGGCTAGATTTGCTGAAGCGATACTTGTTTTAGAGCGCGTAATATCATATGATAAATCAACTCCTGAAGAGAAGACGAAGGCTGAGCTTAAAAAAGCAGATGCGCTTTTTGCAATGGGTGCTGATAATCCCGAGCGTTACCGCTCTGCCTTAGAAGCGTATGGTGCGTTAAAAAAAGCAGAAGCTGCTGATCCCTCTATGAAATTAGTTGTTTCTTATAAAATAGCCAGAACATTAGATAAGCTCGGTCGTCATGAGGAGGCAATTGAGCGTTATTACACAGAGGTGCTGCTAGAGTATAGGCGTAATCGAGCAGATGGACTTAAAATGACTGGTGAGGCTCAAGCGGTTTTTTCAAGGGCAGCGTTTCGTCTTGCAGACGAATATGAAAGCCGCGGCAAAAATTATCAAGCAGTTCATATTCTTGAGTTAGTTTCTGGTAGCGATGTACCAGCATCTAGCGAGGCTAAAAAGCGTATTGAATACATAAATGCGAAGGGGGTGTTCTGAGATGGACGCTACTATTCATTTTGGGGGGCCAATTTTTTGGGTTCTTGCTGTAGAAGCAATCGTTTCACTTTTCATTTACTTTGAAAGGCTTATAGAGATGCGTCGCGCGCAGATTGATTATCAAGACTTTTTAAAGGGTGTGTTTAATGTTCTGGATGCCAGTAATACCGAAGAGGCGCTGGCTATTTGTGATGACTCCTTAACACCAGTTGCTAATGTTACAGCTACGGCAATTAGACTTGGCGCTCAAGTTGGGGAGTCTTCTATGAAGGATGCTGTTGACTCGCAAGCGAGAGCAGAAATCGGCCGCTTGCGCCGTAGATTAGGAACGTTACAGATTATGGGTGATGTTGCGCCGTTAATCGGTTTGTTTGGTACTATTACTGGTTTTATATCTACCTTGATAAAGCTTGATGGAGGTCTTGTGGTTTCGCGCGCAGAGCTTACTAGTGGAGTTATGGAGGCTCTCGTTTGTGCCGCGGCAGGCTTATTGGTAACTATTTTAATTTCTGTTATGCATGGCTCTTTGGCTATTAGATTGGAACGAATTGCATTGGAATTAGAGGCGGCAGTTGGCCGAATTTCAATCTATATGTTCTCTAAAAAGGTAGATGAATGAAAAGTGATTTTTCAGTTCCGTCATACCTTACTCGTGATGACCAACCTATGCGATGGTCACGCTATTTAATAGTTTTAGCTCCCTGGCTAATGGTTTTGTTTGCGCTAGCCATGTTTCTACTTTTAGAAAAGTCGATTTGTTTGCCAGAGGGTATGAAAGTTGATTTGCCTTCTACAACAATAGGTGACTCGACTAAACCAGATATCACAGTCCTTGTTGTCGCAGCTTCAGGCGGTACACTCGTTTTCTTTGATGACGCTCGTTATCTCGTTAAAGATTCTGTTGCAATGGAGACGCTAAAAGAACATTTGTCTAAGGCTTTGTCTCATACGGAAAATAAAACTATTTTGGCTTTGGCTGGAAAAGATATTAAAGCAGGCGAATTGATGGCTTTTGCAAGTATTGCTTCGCGTTCAGGAGCAACGAAAGTGTTGTTTGCAGAAAAGCATCCGGAGGGCGCACAATGAGCAATGTAAAGTATTTGCGCTCGGCAAGGCATGAAATTTGTACGATTTTATTAGTCTTGGCTTTGCCAATTATTCTTTTTGCTTTTTTCCCGTTTAAGGCTCTTACTTTTGCTCCTGCAAGAGTAGAACAGAATGGCAAGACAATTTTTGAGTTAGTTCGCATTTCGCCAGAGTATGAACGCTCACTTATGACCACTATAAGATCTACTTGGTCAGCTGGACGAAATACCAGTGTTTTAACTGTTCCAGAAATCCCTATGGAATTGCCAGCGGAAGTTTTAAATGTAAGATTAAACACATTGTTTCCTCCATCGTTACCATGTGCTGATTTTATTAAGTATGATTTTATTCCTATGCCTATTAGTTTAGCACAAGGCGCTTATGCAGAGCTCCCTCCAACTGAGAGTGATGAAAAAACAGAGACATTTTCTAAAGAAGAACTTTTGGTTTTACCAGAACTTAATTAAGGAGAACAAGTCATGACAGAAAAACAAATACTCGCAGAATTCAAAAAAACAGGCGCATTACTCGAAGGGCATTTTGAACTTCGCTCAAAGCTTCATTCAAACCGTTATTTTCAGTGCGCAAATGTTTTGATGTATCCTAAAATTGCGGGTAAGCTTTGTCGCGAGGCTGTGCGTAGAGCAGTTGCTTCTGGTAAACTAGGCAAGGTTGATGGTGTCGTTTCTCCAGCAGTTGGCGGCATACTTGTCGGTCATGAGGTTGCTAGAGAGCTTGGCGTAAAGTGCATTTTTGCTGAGAAGGTTCAGGGCGATGGTGTTGATGCGTCAGGTAAGCCCAATACAGTTCTTCAAATGCGCCGCTTTAAAATCGTTAAGGGTGAGCGTTATGTCGTAGCAGAAGATGTCGTAACAAAAGGTGGTCGTGTACAGGAAACTATTGACCTTATTAAGGCTGCTGGCGGCAAGGTGGCGGCAGTTGTAGTTCTTGTTGATAGATCTGGTGGCAAGGTTAAGTTCTCTCGCATACCCATGTTTTCTCTTGTTAAAATGACGCCTGAAACATGGACAGCAGATAAGTGCCCAATGTGCGCTAAGGGCGAGAAGATTGCCCATCCAGGCAGCTAAGGTAAAGTATTTAGTTAAACATGAAAATTAAATCGACTGTTGAGGAGTGTATCGAGGCTATCAAGCGAGGCGAGATAGTCTTAGTAACTGACGATGCAGACCGCGAAAACGAAGGCGATTGTATTTGTGCAGCATCCTTTGCAACGCCTGAGAACGTAAACTTTATGGCAAAATATGCTAGGGGGCTTATTTGCATGCCGATGAGTGCAACTAAATGCCGACAGCTTGATTTGCCACAGATGGTAGAGCAAAATACCGAGAGTTTACAAACTGCATTTACAGTTTCTATTGATTCGGTTAAAACTACTACTGGTATTTCTGCAGCTGAGCGTTCAGAAACTGCTCTTGCTACAGTAAAGAAAGATGTGCGGCCAGAAGATTTTAGGCGACCTGGTCATATGTTTCCTCTTGAGGCTCGCGAAGGTGGAGTTTTGAGAAGGGCAGGTCATACAGAAGCTACTGTTGACCTTTGTAGGTTAGCTGGGCTAGAGGAGGTAGGGCTTTGTTGTGAAATAATGAGAGATGACGGCACAATGGCTCGTATGGAAGATATTGAGAAATTTGCCGAAACTCATAGTTTAAAGCTTACAACGATAGCTGATATAATCGCCTATCGCCGCAAGAGTGAAATTCTTGTTGAAAAAGTTGAGTCAGTAGATATGCCCACTGCTCATGGTCGATTTAGGCTAGAAATGTATCGCAGTAAAGTAACGAAGCTTGAGCATCTAGCACTTGTAAAAGGTGATGTTACTGGGGAAGAGCCCGTTTTGGTTCGTGTTCATAGCGAATGCTTTACAGGCGATGTTCTTGGCAGCGAGCGCTGTGATTGTGGTCCGCAATTGCATACTGCAATGCAGATGATAGAAAAGGAAGGTCGTGGCGTTGTTCTTTATATGAGACAAGAAGGTCGCGGCATTGGGCTAGCCAACAAGCTTCATGCGTATAAAAAACAAGAAGAAGGCCTAGATACGGTTGAAGCGAATGTTGCATTGGGTTTCGCGCCAGATCTTCGTGATTACGGTGAAGGCGCTCAAATATTAGTTGATCTCGGTGTTAAAAGGCTTAGACTTCTAACTAATAACCCTTGTAAAATTGCAGGCCTTGAGGGTTATGGCATAGAGATATCCGAAAGAGTCCCTATTGTAGTGCCGCCTACTGCTTTTGATAAGCATTATTTAGATACGAAAAAATTTAAGATGGGGCATCTTATTTAAAAATGAAAACACCTGCAGACAAGAATGTAAAATTTACATTCGTTTCGATTCTTAGAAACGACTCGCGCCTTAGTTGGCGCGCAGTCTTGTCATTTCCTCAAGGGGCTACAGCAGAAACGTCGCTTTCGTTTGATGTTCAAAATCTAGATGGTAATCGAGTTGAAAGTGGTATTCTTGAGATATTTGGATTAAAGCTTCCTGTTGAGAAAGGTCAAGCGGTGCTTAATTATTCTCAATTTATTTTAGGAAAGCACGAAACTCCAATAAGTCTTATTAGACCAAATCTACCTAAAGTCCCAGGGGAGCTTACTTTTCAGTGATGAATAATGAGACAGATAGAGACTGGGCAGATAAGTTGGCGCAAGGAGATCCGTCTGCGTGGGACAAGGTTTATCAGAAGGTAGTTGTAGCAGAGCTAAAGTCGCCCAAGATAAGGCAAATGCTTTTAAAGTATTCTCTTTCCGAACATGACCTAGTAGGTATGCTTTTTGAAGAAATGGTCGGTCGCCAAAAGATTTCGCTTTATCGTGGAGAAGGAAGTTTGGCTATGTGGCTTAGAAAGTATATTAGGGGTTTTGTTTTTTCTTCTGACCCACGAAAGCACGGAGAGCTTTCAATTGAAGGTATCGCTAGCTTAAACGAGGATTCAAACCAGACTTCCTTTGATATCCCTATCGATGATAATAGAGTTTTTCGTAATGAGGTTTGGGCAATAACGCATCGCTGTTTTCGAGAGCTTTGGGCTGAAGACCCAGAAAGAGCGTATATACTTTTGCTAAAAACGCGTTTCTTTCTTACAAGTGAAGAAGTAAAAGAATTTCTTGATGTTTCAACGTCAGCAAATGTTGATCAGATTTTTTCAAGAAGCGTTAAGTTCATGCGAGCAGCGTGGCCAGAGAAGGGGGCTTAGGAAATGAGTTCTAAAAAATTCCTTGATACGGCTACTTATCTTAACGACATTTGGCTTCTTGCATCAAAGGTAATGAAGTCTAGTTGGCGCCCAGATATTCTAATTGCCCTATGGCGTGGCGGTGCTCCAGTAGGGGTAGCGGTGCATGAATTTTTTAAGGTTGCTGGCCTAGAAGTAGAGCATATACCGCTAAAATGTTTTAGCTACACAGGCATTGATACTTCGACTGAAGAGGTCTTCTTTGAGCAAGGCGATGAAATTTTTAAGAAACTTAATAAAGAGAGTAGGGTTCTTGTTGTTGACGATGTGTTTGATACAGGTCGCACTGCACAAGCAGTAAAAGCTCGCATTGATGCGGTGGGTGCGCAAATGCGTATGGCAACAGTCTACTGGAAGCCAGCGAAAAATAAAACAAATTTAATACCTGATTATTATGCTAAAGATGTAGGTAATCAGTGGCTTGTCTTTCCGCATGAAATTGAAGGTTTATCAAACGAAGAAATTGCAGAGAAAAGTCCTTTTCTCGCCAAACTCCTTTCAGAGGTAAAATAAAATGCAAGAAAAACGCGCTAAATGGTCGGGTCATCTTTCTTTTGTGCTTGCAGCAGCAGCTTCCGCTATTGGTTTAGGTAATCTATGGCGTTTCCCGTATCTTGCTGCGCAGTATGGTGGCGGCGCTTTTATTGCCGCGTATATAATTCTCTCTCTTACATTAGGCTTTACGCTCCTTGTAACTGAAATCTCTATCGGTAGAAAGTCTCATCAAAGTCAGATTACTGCATTTACAAAACTTGGCGGTAAAAAATGGGCGTGGGTAGGAATATTTTCAACAATTGTGCCATTTCTTATTTTGCCTTATTATTCGGTTATTGGCGGCTGGGTGGTTAAATACTTTGTTCACTACTTTTTAGCGACATTTAACTGTGCCTCACAAATATCAGATCCTAAAGTATACTTTGAGAGTTTTATCTCTTCTGGCTTGACTCCAGTTACGTATATGATTATTTTTATATTGTTTACTTTTTCTGTTATTATGCTTGGTGTTAAGAATGGAATAGAAAAGGCAAATGCAGTTTTAATGCCTCTTCTTTTCTTAACTGCCATCGCATTATCAATATACATCCTTTTCCTTCCAGGTGCTATGGAAGGCGTTAAGTATTATCTCATACCGAATTTTTCGCGGTGTGATAGTATCGCAAAAGTTTTTCTAGGTGCGATGGGTCAAATGTTTTTCTCCCTTTCACTTGCTATGGGCATAATGGTTACATATGGTAGCTACATGCTTAAATCCTCATCGATTCCTAACGCAGCTGTCAGAATAGCATTTGCAGATACCTTTATAGCTGTTCTTTCTGGTTTTATGGTTATCCCAGTTGTTCATGCTTTTGCTACGACCGCAGGCCAAGACCCTGAAACGGCTCTCAAAGCAGGCCCTGGATTACTTTTTATGTCATTGCCAGAGATTTTTGGCACATTTGGTGCTGCGGGTAATGTGCTTGCGTTGGCATTTTTTACATTGGTGTTTTTTGCGGCCTTAACAAGTGCTATTTCTATGAGCGAGGCTTGTGTTGCGGCGATTTGTGATTATCTAAAATGGAGTAGGCGCAAGGCAGCTGTTAGTTTTGCGATATTTACTGTTTTCACAGGTATTATTTCTGCTCTCTCTATAAAAGCATTAGACTTCTTTGATTCGCTTGTTAATTCTCTTATTATGCCCGTCACAGCTATTGGAATAACGATATTTGCTGGGTGGTTTTATGGGGCAAATAAGATAGTTGAAGAAATGGAGATGAATGGTAACCTCTTTCGTCCAAAGCGTACTTTCGCAGTTGCGCTAAAGTATTTTGCTCCCATACTAGTTGTAGCAATTCTCATTTCTGAAATCTGCCGCGCATTGGGTATCGGTGGTTGGAATATCTAAATGAATAGACTTATTGAGGTTTTTCTAGTTGTTTTTTTTGCGCCTATTTGGGTGGTGTTATTATTAGTAATTGCTAGTCTAGTTTTTTTTAGTGATGGCCGCCCAATAATCTTTAAAGATCTTCGAGCCGGGCTAAAAGGTAAAGAATTTGCTCTGTACAAGTTTCGAACAATGCGACCTGGGCAAGAAGACGATAGTAAGCGTATAACTAAGCTAGGGAAGTTTTTAAGAAAAACATCGTTAGATGAGCTGCCCGAACTTATAAATGTGTTAAAGGGCGATATGTCGCTTGTAGGTCCCAGACCTCTGCCCATGCGTTATATTAGTCGCTACACAGAGCGAGAGTTTCAGCGTCATAATGTTAAACCTGGTATAACAGGTTTAGCTCAAGTTAATGGACGCAATCAACTCTCATGGGAAGAGAAGTTTGAGTTTGATTTAGAATATGTTTCAAAAAGATCTTTTTTACTCGATGTTAAAATACTATTTAAGACTATTCAAGTAGTTTTTTTAGCACGCGGGATAAATGAAAAAGCGGACACGACAATGAGTGAATTTCGTGCCCGCTCTTGAGAGTTTAATAAATAACTTTCTTATTCTAAAGGAGCGCAATTTACTCGCTGGTTAATAAGACGCGTTCTGTGATTTTTCATACGACGCTTGAAGTCATCAAATCCTGGGCGCTTTTCGCCAGTCCAGAGAACTTCGGCTAGCGCGCAAGTGCGAGGCCACATTTTCCACTCAAGGTCAAATTTGTTGAATGTATATTCTGACCAATTGTTGCATTGACCACCAAGAATATGTTTTTTAAGATTTTCAGGGATGCCAGCGGAAGGGTCAAAAGAATAGACTTTTTCTAGTGTTATATTGCCGCCAATGTACTGAAAAGGATCGTTCTTAATGCGTTGATTATAATCAAAGTAGCAATGCGTGCAAGGCGTCATAACCATGTCATGTCCACGCGAAACACATTCCTCAGGTTTAAGGAATTTATGCCCAGCTCCAGCTCCACTGCGAGAGCGCCAACTCATACCGATTGCACTTTTCGGAACATCACCAAGAAGATATTCGTCCCATCCTAGGGCTCTTTTGCCGCGTTCTTCTAAGAATTTTACCATGCGCCTTGTGATCCATGGTTGAAGATCGTGCTCATCCTTCATGCCTTCTTGTTTTACTCTATTTTTGCATTTAGCACAATCTTTCCAGCGCACAGTAGGGCATTCGTCTCCGCCGATATGAACTACGTCGCCAGGGAAAAGCTTGCAAACATAATCAAGCACTTCTTCAAGAAATTTTATAGCGTTATCATTGCCAAGGCAAAGAACATCTTTTTCAATGCCCCATGCACAAAGCGGTCCCTTGCCTTTCATTCTTTCAGGGAAGCATGCAAACTCAGGATATGCGGCAAGTGCGGCATAAAAGTGACCAGGAAGTTCAATTTCAGGAACAATAGTTATATGTTTTGATTGAGCATATGCGATTATTTCCTTTATATCTGCTTCTGTATAGAAAAAAGGACCATATTTTTCATCGTTTAAATATGGAGAAATATCCTTCATATTAACATGAGGGCGAGTGCCATATCTTGGGCTAGCAGCGCGAACGGCACTAATTTGGGTGAGTTTTGGCTTACCTGGAATTTCAATTCTCCAGCCTTGATCGTCTGTTAAATGCCAATGTAAACGATTAAGTTTATGCTGAGCCATAAGATCTATGACGCGTTTAAGATTTTCTTTGCCAAAGAAATGTCGACAATCGTCAATCATTGCACCGCGCCAGCTATATCTTGGGGCGTCTTCAATTTCTGCGAACTTGATCTTGCCGTTTTCTTTAAGTTGTTCGAGCGTTTGTTCGGCATAGAATTTTCCAGCTGGGGTAGAGCTAGTTATCTTAACGCCATCTTTATTAACGCTAAGGCGATAACCCTCAGAAGGAATAGAAGACTCTTGAGCATACGATACTTTCGCAGTTTTTGCTTCTAGAGAGCCTTCTGAAAATTGTACAGAGCTAGGCATTGGTATTAGAGTAGCTGCAAGTAGTAATGTTATTGGCATTATTTTTCTCCTTTTGTTTATGCAATTTAGAAAAGTATATCAAAAATGAATCATAAGGGCAAAAAGTAGATATTAAAAGAAAAGTCAAAATTTTGTTTGCTTATTGTACTTGAACAGGCGTATATCTTCTAGGTTGTGCGACTAGAGTGTTTGTCCTTAATATCTAATAGCGGCACAAAAGCTTTTTACGCTGCACGTATTAGGTCCTGCCCATGCTCAGTGAGTATTCTCTTGATAACACAGACTATTTTATAAAGGTTATTTATTGAGACATTGTGGTTCTTTTTGACAATGTTGCTCGGGATATTGTATAGCTCGCGTTCTTTGTAAATTTCAATGTCGCGCTGAGAAACGCCTTTTGATGTAAGAAATTTATCTAGTTTATTAAGTGCCTTGCGACCAACAGTTAAAAATTCGTCATCTTTTTCGTCTGAAAAATACTTTTGGAACGAGTATTTAGATTCTATGCTGGGTTTGCAGCATCCGTCTTTATATTCTTCTTCAATATCATTGTTGAATGAATATTCAACTAATGATTTCTTTTGTTTTTTAGCTTCGGTATTAATAAGCCATTTAGAGGCGATTAGTGCAGAGTAAAAGAAGTGGTTTTCAGCAGTTTTGAGATTAGACCAGGCTATTTTTTTGTTTTTGATAGCGTAAGAAACGGCCTCAATAGCTATGTCTTCACATGGTTTGGCGATGTTTTTTGTTTTGCCTTGGAGAGTTTTGGTTAATTTAAGTAGTACTTTTTTGATGATTTGTTCTTGGATGTAGTTTTTTTCGGTGTGTTTTTTATTGTCTATCATTAATTTTCCTTTCGTTTTTTTGATGCTTATGGGTGTGTAAAAAGTGCCCCATACTTAATTAGCAAAATCCGTGCCAATGCGAAAATATCAAAATTAGGCTTATAAAATGTTCAGTATTTGATTAAGTGATTAAAATTTGAACAAGTCCCTTGGCTTTCTCCCTTAATTCGTAAAAATACGATAAAATGCCAAACATCAAAAAGTAGGTCGACCTACTTTTTGATGTTTGGTGGATTTAAAGGAAGGGAGGAATTTGATAGACTATAAATGTTCCTGAGAGGTGAATAGCCTTGAGGGGATGATAGATTTCCCGCGTGGGGCATAGGAGGGCGTGCTAAAAAGATAGGCGCCGAAGTACTGCTGCGTTTGGGACGCGTCGAGTGAAAAGCCTCGAAACTTAGAACTCCAAAGACGCATTGAAGAGGACACTGCCCAGTCCGTGCAGTTTCGCCTCCTTCAATGTTTCTTTTGAAGGTCCATCCGAGGCACCTACTCCGAGACATTGGAGGAGGTGTTTTTCTTTCTTGCGCTTCTTTTAATGCTCAGGCAATACTAGGTTTGCAGACGAACTACTTCATTACGGATATTTTCGGTATTTGCGCTTCGATTGATTATCGTATAGGGGATGAGGCTAAATTTAAGAAGTATGGTGAAAAGGTTGGCGAACTTGATATGGATGGGTGGTATGCAGGTATGGGAGTAATTATGCAATTTTAGTTTGTGATTTTGTATAAGTGATTATCTAATTGAGCACATTGATAACAGTGTGCTCAATTTTACTTTCGGTTGATTTGTTTTTTGGAAAACACTTCTGAAAATAGATTAAGAGTTGCAAGGTTGAGGCTTATTTTGGTATACTTCTAATATGAAAATATTACCATCATTGTTTAGTGTTCTAGTTTTAACTTTTTGTGCTTTCTCCGCACAAGCAAACGTCAATTCTAAGATTGTTTCGACAAATCCAGAAAATCTTGATGTAGATCCAGATTTGCCTCAAGAGCCTGAATTGAAAATTGGTAAAAAAACTCTAGGAGAAATTGCTCAAAATAATCAGTACTTGATTTATAGCGAAGTTCCAACTGCTGTTTTTGGAGTTTATAATGACCTTAATCGTATAAAATGGCTCTCTGTTCCTACTGATTCAACTAAACCTCTCGATCAAAAAAAATGCGACGAGATAAGCGATAGGTATATAGCTAGTTGCTTCGAAAAAGCTGTAAATGCTAAAAAAGATAAAGCGGCAAGATGGATTGATTATGCGTGGGCGCTAATGTATAGATCGCGTTGGGACGACGCAATAAAAGCCTATGAAAAAGTCTTTGAAGTAGCCCCCGAAGATGGATACTCTAAGGCTCGCGCCTTTTATGGTATTGCCGATTGTCACCTAGGAGCTGGGCGTTATGAAAAAGCCCGTCAAACGCTACATGACCAATTAGCACAAAACCTCACTTGGAAATATTCTCGTAAGCTTACGAATTGGAATTCGAAAGCCAGACAGGTTTTGCACTGGATGGACGGGCATAACTTACTTTCGCTAAATATGCCTAGATGGACAGATTACAAAGCTTTCCCAGAGCCAAAGAGCGCTAATTACACTGAAGATTTTGAATCCGCTCCAGAGATTACGCTCGATGTGAAAGGTTTCGATGAGAAAAATGCTAGAATTGAGTTTCTTAAAAAGAAGCTTACTAGTCGAGGAGTGAAGTTCTCGTCAAAAAGCGGATATAAGCTTTTTGTCTCACTAGATGCAAATGCAACTGTAGACAAGCCAGAAGGTTATACTTTATCGATAGCAAAACAATCTGCCCAGATTCTAGCGCGCGATATGCAGGGCATACTTTGGGGGCTAGTCTCGTTTATGCAGATTTATGATTACGAAAACAAGCGACTTCGTATCTGCAAAATTGATGACTGGCCAGATTGCCCTAAGAGAGGCTTTCTTGGGCGTTGCTGTATAAACGATCTTGAGTTTATGCTTTTTAACAAGATGAATATTAATACAGCAAAGCCAAATTACCTTACGTTAGGAATATATACTCCTTTTAATTTGTTTCTCACAAAATCAATGGCGAAGGAATATAAAGATTTTGGATTAGAATTGTATTATGGTTTTAGTTCCTTTACGATGAATTTAGCTTGGCCGCTTTGCTGGAATGTGTTTCTTGAGATGCAGCTCGAAAATGCTATGATTTGGGCTGATTGCGGCGTTGGCATTTATTATCCATATGACGATGCTCGTTATTGGCCACAGACTTATAAGCAAGAGGATATAGCGACAGGGTTGTTGCCTTCTGATTATGATGCTAAGCATTTGCTTAAGTTTTATACGCGAATTAAAGAGCGTTATCCAGATTTTAAAATGCAATTTTGTCCTCCTTTCTATTGGGGTCCAAGAAGAGGGCACCCGTATCCAGATGATAGAACTAAATACTTAGAAAGTCTTAGGTGTTTGCCTGAGGAGGTGTCAATTTTTTGGACTGGTGAACGCGTCGGTTCTCGCCATAAGACAAAAAGTGACTGCGATTGGTATGCGGAGCGCACTGGTAGACCGCCATCACTTTTCCAAAATAAGGCAGGACTTCATTACTATCATTCGTATGTATTAGATGAGATGCCTTGGGATGAATGGTATTACAAAGGTTTTGTAGAAAATGATATGCGCAGTATCCAGAAGAACTCTGATACTCCACAAGATTATCCGATATTAAGCACCTTGGCTGATTATCTCTGGAACGTAGATGGCTATGACAGAAAAAGGTCAGTTAAGAACGGTCTTGAGCAATATGCAGGCAAAGGTATTTATGATGTTCTTAATAGAGTATACAAAAAGTTATGCAGAATTGACAGGTATCAGTATGGGAGACTAAATTCGCGAGTCTTGTATGAAGATGCGGCAGATTGGGAGCAGGCGTCTAAGGAAATTCATCAAGCGACAGAAGAAGCTTCTAAAATTGCAGGTCCCGTAGTGATGAAGGGTGGCTTTGGTTCGTGGACATCGGCGTTAGTGTGGTTCGATGGTATATTAAAAAGGATAAAAAATCCGCCTAATTACCACAAGTTATATGAAAAACCATATCAAAAACTAAAGGAGCATCTTTTAGAGGATAAAGATATAGCATATAACGAAACGAAGGACATATTTATTGATCCCATAAAGTTTAGAGAGTCTTATATTGTTCCTTATCCAACATCAAAGAAAAAGCCAATTTTGCCCACGACTTCAGTTACCGCTCTTGTTGCGTATAATCAATTTGCGACAGCGGAATTTGATTTATCAAAGATTCCAGAAGAAGGCGTCGATTTGTTTTTCAGAGGCTCAAGTCTAATTTACCCTAAAGGTTTTAAAGTTGAACTCAATGGCAAAGTGGTCTATGATGATAAAAATGTGTTTGCAACCGAGACCTATGGTAAGTGGAGTACTTTAAAAGTAACAGTGCCAAAAGAGGTGTTAAAGAATGGTAAAAACACCATTAAATTTTATAATAGCAAAGGCTACGGGTATGCGATATATGTAGAATTTATCGTAGTTAAGCTAAAAGGGGAGTGATATGTTTCAGGAATGTATTGCATCAGAAGATTTTAAGTATATAACGTTGGAGACTGGTTCTTTCGCAGTTAATACTACTATTTTTCTTTTGAAAAATAAAGTTTACATAGTAGACCCAGGTTCTAACGCAGAAGATATTTTTGCTTGTCTTTCGAAGCTTAACGCTACTAGTTATGACGTTTTGCTTACACATGGGCACTTTGATCATATAGGCGCGCTTTCTAGGCTAGCTGAAAAAAATGAGGATATGAAGGTATATGTTTCACAAGAAGATCTTAACGTTATAGATCATCCTTTTAATGCATACCCACCTGATTATCCACCTGTTAAAAGGCCAACTCAAATAGGTGATTTTTCATCTCTAGATGGCATTGAGGTTATCAAAACTCCAGGGCATACACCAGGAGGGGTTTGTTATTACATAAAAGATCACTCTATTATTTTCTCTGGTGATACGCTCTTTAGGCGTTCTGTTGGTCGCACGGATTTGCCAGGTGGCGACATGGGGTTATTAATGTCTTCGCTTAAAAAGCTCATGCTTTTGCCAGATACTCTAAAAGTAATCCCAGGTCACGGCGCTCCGACTACGATTGCAGAAGAGCGGGCGATGAATCCATTTGTTGTGTAATTTTAAAATGAAAATATCGTTCTTCGTAAATGAGACAAAATTAGTTGCTAAGAAAGCATCAGAGGACTTGTCTCGTCTTGTATCGCGTTTTGGCATGACGCTTACAAGTGATAAAGAAGCTGACGTTATCGTTACTCTAGGCGGAGACGGCACAATTCTTAGGGCTGTGCATTCACATCAAGGTAAGCCTCTTTTAGGTCTAAATCTTGGTGGGCTTGGTTTTATGGCTTCAGTTGAAGAAAAGGATTTTATCAAAGCGTTAGAGTTGCTTTCGAAAGGAGAGTATACTGTTTCGCGCCGCACGATGCTTGCAGTTAAAGATGCTAAATCTCAAGTAGAGTTTAATGCGCTAAATGATGTCGTAATTAAGTCAACTACAGGCCACGCGGCAGTTGTTGATTTGTCGATAGATGGAGCGACAGCGACGCGTTATCATTCTGATGGTTTAGTAATTGCTTCGCCTACTGGTTCTACGGCTTATTCGCTATCAGCGGGTGGGCCGGTTGTGATGCCTGATTCTCGCTCTATAGTTATTACTCCAGTTTGTCCTCATGCGTTAGGGGTTAGGTCGTTAGTAGTTCGTGATGATTGTCAAATACAGATTATCAATCGAAAGCGCAGTGCCCTAGAAGCGCGTAATGTTATGGTTTGCGTGGATGGAGAGGAGAAACTTTTGCTTCCTCCAGATAGTTCTGTAAGAGTTTTTAAATCCTCATTGTGCGCTAATTTCGTTGAATTTGTTGGGCATAATCCATATGAGATACTTTCTCGCAAATTGGGTTGGAGAGGGAATAATCTTACCGAAGGAGAATGTTGATGACAATAGATGAATTAAATGCGTCAATTCAAGACGGTACAATCGATGATTTGATTATGGTGTGTGAGGCGCGCCAAATAAAGGCGCTTTCTCATATCGCAGATAGAGTTTCCGCTCGGCGCGATGTGAGGCTATTACTTGTAGCAGGAGGTTCCAGTGCTGGCAAAACAACTACTTCTAAACGCTTAGTTACGCAGTTAGCAGTTAATGGCATAAAATCGTTGGCGATTTCGACAGACGATTATTTTGTTGGTGATAAGTATAATCCGCGTGATGAAAATGGCCAGCTGGATTACGAGCATCTAAAGTGTGTTGACGCAGATAAATTAACTAGAGATATAAAAGAGCTTTTGGCTGGGCGTCCCGTTTTAGAGCATAGATTTGATTTTGCAAAACACGAGCCATACGATACTTCAAATATGCTCTCATTGCCTGCTGGTGGCATAATTGTGATAGAAGGTATTCATGCGCTTAACCCTGCGCTATTGCCTAATATTGATGATTCGCTCATACATAGAGTTTTTGTAGAGCCGAAGGGGCAGCCTATGGTTTTTGCAAAAACTCGCCTTGCTCCTCGCATGGGTAGGCTGTTGCGGCGAATGGTTAGGGACAATCGCTATCGTAAAATGTCACCTATAGATACACTTAATATGTGGCCAAAGGTGATAGCAGGTGAAGAGAAATGGATAGATCCTTTTCGGAAGTACGCAGATGATGAGTTTGATTCTGCACTAGGTTATGAGTTGGCTGTGTTAAAGCCATTTGCAGAGGGGCTGCTTTTGGCAGCTGAGGCAAAACTTCCAGATAGCGTTGAGATACATATTTTAAAGGATGTTTTGCAACTCGTTAAGACAATTGGCCCAGCAAAAGTGCCTGGCGATTCTATTATTCGCGAGACAATAGGCGGCAGTCTCTTAGAATACTGATAAAGGTTACTAAAATGGCGCACTTGCTAGACGATATCTATCTAAAGGACTACGAGGGAGCTATCCGCGGCAGAGCTTCTAGGGCAGACGCTAAGCAAAGAGAGCTACTTTGTGGTGAAATGAGTTTATCTGATTGGGCAAATGCGCACGAATACTACGGGCTTCATTTGCAAAGTTCCCCGCGACGTTGGGTGTTTCGCGAATTAGCACCTAACGCTACAAATGTTTGGCTAGTTGGAGATTTTTCCAATTGGCAAGTTGATGAGCGTTTTAAATGCCAAAGAATTGATGAAACTGGAGTTTGGCAGTTGGTTTGCCCATATTCTAGTATTCACAATGGAGATAATTATAGGTTAGAAATTGAATGGCCTACTGGGCGCGGCGAAAGAATACCAGCATATGCTAGATATGTAGTGCAAGACTCTCAAACTGGGTTATTTGCTGCTCGCGTCTTTGTTAGTCGCTATAAGTGGCTTTCTCCAGTGCCTCCAAAACCATCTCGCCCGATAATTTACGAAGCTCACATAGGGATGAGCGGAGAAGAGGAAAAAGTTCATACATATAATGAATTTAGAAAATATATCCTACCTAAAGTAGCAAAAGCTGGTTACAATACGCTTCAATTGATGGCTATAATGGAGCATCCGTATTATGCAAGTTTTGGCTATCATGTGTCTAGCTTCTTTGCTGCAAGTTCGCGCTTTGGAACGCCAGATGAGTTAAAGAAGCTTATTGATGCTGCTCATCGAATGGGCCTTAGTGTTGTTATGGATTTAGTGCATAGTCATGCTGTTAAGAATGAGCGAGATGGGCTTTCGTATTTTGACGGTACTGATTACCTTTATTTTCATGGCGGCAGTAGAGGTGTTCATAGTGCTTGGGACAGTCGGCTATTTGATTATGGCAAAACAAATGTTTTGCATTTCCTAATCTCAAATTGCAAATTTTGGTTAGATGAATATCGTTTTGATGGGTATAGATTTGATGGCGTTACATCGATGTTGTTTTATAATCATGGACTAGGAGATGCATATACAGACTATTCTATGTATTTTAATGGTTCTGTAGATGATGATGCTTGGGTGTATTTAAGACTAGCCAATAAACTAATTCACGAGCTTAGACCCGATGCGCTCACAATTGCAGAAGACGTTTCTGGGATGCCAGGAGTTGCTGCACCATTAGAAGATTGCGGTTTAGGTTTTGATTATAGAATGGCTATGGGCGAGCCTGATTTTTGGTTTAAGTTAGCAGAAAAGATTCGCGATGAAGATTGGTCGATGGGGCAAATTTTTTACGAGCTTACAAATAAACGCCAAGAGGAGAAGGTCGTTTCATATGTTGAGTCTCATGATCAAGCTTTAGTCGGCGGGAAGACATTTCTTTTTCAACTAGCAGATGCGTCGATGTATTATGGAATGAAAAAAGGTCAGCACTCTATTGAAGTTGATAGAGCTCTACAGCTTCATAAGATGGCTCGCTTAGCAACTTTTTCACTTAATGGTGGCGCGTACCTCAATTTTATGGGCAATGAATTTGGTCACCCAGAGTGGATAGATTTTCCTAGAGAGGGTAATTGTTGGAGTTATGCTCATGCTAGGCGGCTATGGTCATTAAGGGAAGATAAGAGCCTTTATTTTTCATATCTAGCCGATTTTGATAAGGCGATGCTCTCGCTTGAAAATTCAGAACAAGATAATATTATAAAGCTCGTTTCTGACGAAGAGGCAAAGGTGTTGGCTTTTATAAGATGGGGGCGGCTTTTTGTATTTAATTTTAATCATTCTTGTTCACATGTATCCTATGACATTTTAGTGCCTCCTGCTACTAAATGGCAACATCTATTAGATACAGATGAGATTCGTTTTGCCGGACAAGGTCGTGTACAAAAAGCGGCTTTATATTCACCAAGGCTTGTTATGGACAAAGGTGAGTTAGTTCAGAAAATTTCGTTGTATATACCAGCTCGTTGTGCTATAGTATTAACTAAAAAACTATGAAAAAATTAATTATCGCTGTTTCCTTTGTTATAAGTTTTTACTCTTACGCAAAGAGTTCTAGTCCTATTGGAGTTTTTGATTCTGGAATAGGAGGAATGACTGTTTTGGAGAAAATGCTTACGATCGATAATTTTGATAATGTCACTTTTGAACGTAAAAGTGATGGTAGGCCAGACTTTGAGGGCGAAAGTTTTATTTATTTCGGCGATCAAGCAAATATGCCCTATGGCGATTATGCTGCACATGGGAAAAGCGAATATTTAAAAAGGCTTATAGTAGCAGACGCAGAGTTTTTGCTTTCTAAAGAGGCAAAATCTCTCGTTATCGCGTGCAATACTGCAACAGCATGGGGATTAACTCTGGTGCGCGAACGTTCAGCGAAGGACGATGTTGAAACAACAGGGGTTATTGAAGCAGGTGTAAGAAGTGCGTTAACAGAACCAACTGCAGTTAATGCGTCAGGAGGTTTTACAATAGGAGTTATGGCTACTCCAGGCACAATAGCTTCCTCTGCATACGAGCGCACAGTTAAAGAGCAAACAAAGAAAATGGGAGTTACTGGAAAGGTGCTAGTATTCTCGCAAGGATGTGCTGGCTTAGCAGATGCCGTTGAAGCTGGTTTAGTAGATGCAGAGAAAATTGCTGTTGAAAACTTCCGCGCGTTAAAGGCTAAGGCGGATGCGGCAAAAGAGCCATTAAGAGTTGTTATTTTAGGTTGTACACATTATCCATTCGTTCTCGATGCGTTGCAAAATGAAGCTCCAAATGTAAAGTTTGTAGATCCTTCTTTAGCTACTGCGGAGGAATGTTATTTATCGTTAAAAAACAAGGGGCTGCTATCTAAAAATAAAAAATCCTCTCTTAAAGTTTTTATTTCCGTTCCTAGAAAAGACTTGGATAAGAAGTTTCTTGATGAAAATGGTTCTCTTACTAGAGAATGCAAGTATGGTCGCGATATCAATGATAAAACTTTATGGACAGAAGTAAAGCCTTACACCTCGGTTGATGCCGCTAAGAATAATTTTATTAGTAGGGCTCTACCTGCAGTTTCTAAGATGTTGAAAGGAGAAAATAAATGAAAGAGAAATTAACACTAGTGGCGTTTGCTGCACTTGTTGCGTCGGTAACAGTTGCCGACGATGCGCTTAAGGCCGCAGTTGATGAAGAATTAAAAAATACCGTTAGACAAGGTGGTATAAATAGCAGACCTTTTTGGAATGCAAACTCGCAAATGTTTATGTATCCTCCTGCCTTTGATTTTCGTGAGGTAGGGAACGTTAAGAGATACTCGTTTAGAGTTTTAGCTTCAGATGGAAAACTTCACACGTTTGTCTCGAAATCGTCTAAAGATTCGTTAGCTCCAGTTTGGGATAAACTTCCAACTGGTTGGACTGCGGTAGAATGCTTTGTTGGCAATCATGAAGTTGTTGGCTCTAGACTTTTCTGGAAGTCTGCTCCTTATAAGCCAGGGGCGTATTTACCACCTCAGATGCCTTATGCAGAAGCTATTTCTAGGGGATATTCATTCGTTGAGAAAGATCGCCTATCTCAAAGCGTGTTGACAGATGGTCAACCGGATTACAAGGTATATCATTCTTGCTATCCTTCAAAGATGTATGCCGCGATAATAAAATCAATGATTTCATATGCTAGTTACGACGCTAGCAAATCAAAAGAAGCTATTGCCATAGCAAAAGCAGCGGCGGATTGGTTGATTAAGGTTAGTGAGCCTAAAGGTACACCGCTTGAAGGTTGGCCGCCTACGTATTTAGGCAACAATGCTGCCGCTAAATCAAACAAGGGAAGAGTGATGCTTCTTTACCCTGCTGATGTAGCAATTTCTTATACAGCACTTTACAAGAAGACTAACGATAAAAAATATCTTGATGCAGCTGAAAAAATTGCTTCTCATTATTTAAGACTTCAAGATAAAGATGGCACTTGGCCGCTTCTTATGAAATTTGAAGACGGTTCAGTGTATGGTAAGAATAGGCTTTTGCCAATTCAAGGCCCGATTCCATTGTTTGGTAGCCTTTATGAAGTTACTGGCAAGCAAGAGTATAAGAAAGCAGAAGAGGCTGCTTTTGCTTACATAGAAGCAAATCCTTTGGTGACATGGAACTGGGAGGGGCAGTTTGAAGACGTGCATCCTTCAAGACCATATTATAATCTTACAAAGCACAATGCCTGTTCGGTTGCTCTTTATCTTTTGGAAAAGTTCCCTGGTAACAAGAATCGAATCGCACAGGCCAGAGAGCTTCTTCGTTTTGCCGAAGATCAGTTTGTAAGTTGGGAGCTTCCTTTTGAAGGGGCGGCAAATGCGTCGTTCTTTGGCGATGGTGATTGGAATGCTGAAGTAGGTCGTAAGTATTTCGATACACCAGGTGTTTTTGAGCAGTATGCATGGTATGTACCTATCGATGCAAGTGCGTCAAAGCTAATTAGAACGTATCTTGCGCTTTACAAAGCTGAAGGCAAAGCGCTAGATTTAGCTAAAGCTCGCACACTTGGTGATGCAATAACGCGTCATCTTCATAAGGAGGATAACCATATTTCAACACATTGGTATGGTTTTGAGCCGCTTGCACATCAATGGATTAACTGTCATATCGCCTCGGTAGAAGCACTTCGCGAGTTAGAGGAAGTTGTTAAGGCAGCAAAGTAAGAAAAGTTTAAACTATTGTTAGCGAGCATGTTAATTTGGTATAATACACATGTATTTGCAAGGACACAATGTCTTTACTAAAGAAATAGAGGAAACTATAAAATGATCAAGCAAACTCTTTTTGCAGCAACTATTGTAGCGTCTGCAGCGCTTTTTGGCGCAACTAATGAAAAACGTATCGGTATTATAGGGCTCGATACTAGCCACTCTACAAAATTTGCAGATATTGTAAATGTACAAAAGCCTGACTCATGTGCTGGTTTTAAGGTCACTTCTGCCTATAAATGGGGCTCAAAGGATATTTTCTCTTCTACCAACAGATATCCTAAGTATATTGAGCACATGAATAAACTCGGTGTTAAGATTTATGAAGATCTCGATGAAATGATTGCCTCTGTTGACTTCATTCTTCTTGAAACTAATGATGGCCGTGAACATCTTTGGCAAGCAGAGAAGGTATTTAAAGCTGGTAAGCCTTGCTACATAGACAAGCCTCTTGCCGCTTCATTTGCTGACGCAGCCAAGATCGTTGAGCTAGGGCGTAAGTATAATGCCAAGTGGTTTACAACTTCTGGTCTAAGATATGGCGAAACAATGCGTAATGCTCGTGCTGGTAAGTACGGTAAGATTATCGGTGCGGCAATGTGCTCGCCTTCGCATTTCGCTCTTAACAACACACATAGTGAATATTATTGGTATGCGATTCATGGCTTTGAGCCACTTCTTACGATTATGGGCACAGGCGTAGAGAAAGTTCGCACAATTCGCAATGAAGGCGTTGATATTGTTACTGGCGTATGGAAGGACGGGCGCATTGGCACGCTTCGCGCGTTAACTGCTGGCGGTTTGTACATTTATGGCGGTTATATCATTCCTGAAAATCCGTGGGAGGGTAGCGCTTTTATTCCAATTTCAACTAATCCAGGATACGGTCCATTGGTTGGTGAAATTATTGAGTTCTTCAAAACAGGCAAGGCTCCTGTTAGCGATGAAGAGACACTAGAGCTTTTCCGCTTTATGGAGGCAGCATCAATCTCTGCTCGCGAAGGTGGTCGTGAAGTTAAACTTTCAGAGGTCAAGTAATGAATAAAGGTTGGATTGATCTTCAAATCAACGGCTATGGCGGTGTTAATTTCAATGCCGAAGGGCTAACAGTTGAGGCCGTTAAAGAGGTTACAGAGAAGCTTGAAGCAGCCGGTACTATAGGGTATTTGCCAACTTTTGTTACGTTAGATCCTGAGCTTCAGATTCGCTCGCTTCGAATAGTAGCCCAGGCTCGCCGTAAATATGCTGTTTGCCAAAAGAATATCCTTGGATACTTCTTTGAGGGGCCTTTTATTTCTAAAGAGCCAGGTGCTGTTGGCGCTCACGCTCCAGAATGGGTTCAAGCCCCCTCAAAAGAGCTTTTTGATCGCTTCCAAGATGCTGCAGAAGGTATGATTAAAATGGTTAATGTTGCAGCAGAAGTGCCTAATATGCCAGAGTTTGTTAAGTATCTTTCGGATTCTGGTGTTACTGTTTCTCTTGGGCATCAGATGGCTAGCTCGGGAGAAGAAATCGAAGAATGTATGGCTGCTGGTGCAAAAGCGTTTACGCATTTGGGTAATGGGTTACCTAACCTTATTGGTAGACATAAAAACATCATCAATACTGCGTTAGTTGATGACCGTGCGACAGTTATGTTTATTCCAGATGGTCACCATTTGCCAGATACGCTTTTAAAGCTTTATCATCGCGCCGTCCCATTAAATAGACTTGTTGCAGTTTCAGATGCTCAATATGTTGCTGGCCTTCCTCCAGGCGTTTATAGCGTTGGGGGACTTGATGCAGTTCTTGAGCCTGATGGGCTTTTGTGGTATCCGCCACGTAATTGCCTTGTTGGTGCCACGACGCCTATGGCGAAAATGATGACACTTCTTAAAGAGCGCATAGGTTACACAGACGAAGAACTTGAGGCTGTTGGGCATGATAATCCCCTTAGACTCATTGGTTTAGCATAATATGGCAGAAGAGAAAAATTTAATTGAATACGAAGATGTCCGCCAGCGAATCGCTGATCTTTCTCAAAAGGTCAGCGAGATGGCCGACTACATTAAAATAACTGAAAGACGTAATCGTCTAGCGGAGCTTGAAGAACTTCAGTCACAAGGTGATTTTTGGAATAATCAACAAAAAGCGCGAGAAGTAATTGAGCAAACAAATGCAGAGCGCGCTTATGTATTGCCTTATGATTCGCTAGTTAAAACGGTTGAAGATGCGGCCGTTATGTTGGAACTAGCAGAAATGGAAGAAGGACAGGCTCAGCAGACGGCATTTTCTGATGCGCTTCAAGAGTGTTCTAAAGCAGACGATTATTTTAGTAAACTTCGTCTCCAGTCGCTTCTCGGAGGTAAATTTGACCAATGCAATGTGTTTGTTAAACTTCATGCCGGTCAAGGCGGAACAGAAGCGTGCGATTGGGTTCAAATGCTCTATCGTATGTACAAACGCTATGCAGAAGAGCAAGGTTGGAAAATCGAGGAGTACGATAATCAGCCTGGTGAAGAGGCAGGGTTAAAAGACGTTTATTTCAGAGTTGAAGGTCCTTATGCCTTTGGTATGCTAAAGGCTGAACGTGGCATTCATCGTTTAGTTAGAATTTCACCGTTTGATGCGAATAAGCGCCGTCAGACTTCATTTGCATCAATGGAGACGGTTGCTGAAATCAATGATGATATTGATGTGGAAATCAAAGACGAAGATTTAAGGATTGACACATATCGAAGTGGTGGCGCAGGTGGACAGCATGTCAATAAGACAGATAGTGCTGTGCGCTTGACGCACCTACCTACAGGTATCGTCGTTGCTTGTCAGAAGGAACGTTCGCAACATATGAATAAAGAAAAAGCGATGAATATGTTGCGTGCACAACTTTACGAATATTACGAAGACCAGAAAAAAGCAGAGATGGACCGCTTTTATGGTGCAAAAAGTGAGAATGGCTGGGGTAGCCAGATTCGTTCTTATGTCTTTTGCCCGTATACAATGGTTAAAGATCTTCGTACAGAGTGTGAGACTAGCGATGTCAATGCGGTGATGGATGGAAATATTCAGCCGTTTATTGAATCGTGGCTTCAGATGAAGGCCAAGTAGCAATGGCGTTTGAAAACGGAGTAAATTGGGAGCCGATTGCACCAAAAGATCGCGGCAAATACTCGACTTTTGGCACGGCTCTTGATTCAGCCCTTAAAGAATTATTGGTTGAAAAAAACTCTTTTTTTGATTCGCTTGTTGATAACTGGAAGTCACTCTTTCCAAACTTGCCAATAAGACCTGGGCGCTATGAAAATGGTGTCATTTATCTTTATGTAAGAAGTGCCCCAGCGAGATTTGCTATGGAGCCAAGGATGGCTCATGTCCGTAAGACAATATCATCTCTTAAGGGGGCGCCTCAAAGACTTAAAGTTCTTCTGGAGATTCACCCTTGATAAGTACTTTTTGTTCATTTTTGTTGGCAGCGTGTTTTTCTCGCCCACTAGATAGAGTGACGACGATAGACCCGCTCTATGTGACATCAGCATTTGAGTGCTTTCCTGCTAAGCTTCTTTATGAAACTCCGCTCGAGGTTGATTTCTATGCTAGGCCATATAGGTTAATACCTGGGGCGTGTAGTTTACCTGAAGTTAGTAAAGATGGGCTTTCGTATAGTTTCAAGATGAAATCTCCATTCGTTTCATCTCATGATATAGCTAGGTCAATTAGTCGTATTTTAGATCCTAATGCTGCAACGCCAAATTTCTGGCTGGTGAAAGATATTAAATCTTTAGAGACACCAGATGATAAAACTATTATAATCAGGTTAAAAAATAGATGTCACTTTTTCCCTTGGCTAATGGCTCTGCCGCAGATGGGGATACAAAAGTCTGACGGATCTGGGACGGGCGTATTTAAACTAGAAAAATGGCGAAGAAATCATGAGATGGTATTTGTCAGAAGAGATGCTAATAGTTTACCGAGTGATCCTTCTCGCATAGATAAGATTAGATATTTAGTCATTGATGACCCAATGACTCAATGGTTGATGTTTTTAAAGGGTGAACTTAATTTTATTGAAGATGTTTCAAGAGACTGTATTGATGCAATACATTCTGACTCTACAATTCTTGAGCGTGCTAATGCAAGTAGCTATTCGGTGCCATTGCTTCAATTTTGCTATATCGGGATCAATATGACAGATCCTGTTATCGGTAAAAATGCTCCTTTAAGAAGGGCGTTGAATGCCGCTTTTGACGGAGAAACCTGGAAGAAGTTCTACAACAATACAATCGTTATAGCCGATACAGTTCTGCCTCCAAATATTGCTGGTCGTATTGATGAGCCGTATGAATATTCTTACGATTTAGAAAAGGCGCGCAAGCTTCTTGAGCAGGCAGGCTATCCTAATGGCATTGACCCTAAAACAGGGCGAAGGATAGAGCTTACTCTTACAATTGGTAAGGCCAATCAGGCCGCAAGAGAAAGAGGGGAGCTGTTACAATCATTTTTTGAGAAAATTGGCGTGTCTCTAAAACTTGATTTTATGACTTGGGATGCGTTTCTTACAGCTGTAAATGAAGGCCGCGTGCAACTTTTTGATATTGCTTGGCTAGCTGATTATCCAGATGCTCAAAATTTTATGCAACTTTTTTATTCTAAGTCAATGCGTCCAGGTCCTAATAGATGTGCTTATTCAAGTGCAGATTTCGACCGTGAATATGAAGCGGCTATTGCAGCTAGTGATGAAGAAACAAGAAATCGTCATTGGATAGAATGTCAGCGAATTTTGCGCCGTGATAGTCCTGTTATTATGCAACACTATAAAAAGTCTTTTTCAGTAGCGAAAAATGAAGTTAAGGGGCTTAAGGCGGGAGATTTTCTTTTTGGTTGTGAACGCAATTTACATATCGAAAATCAGCCAATAGAAAAATCTCTTAAAAACAAATAAAAAACAGAATATCTCTCTTATGGATAGTAAGCGCGTTTTATGATATAATATTTGAAAATGAAAAAGAAAACGGCAGTATATCCTGGGACGTTTGATCCGATGACATTGGGTCACTTCGATATTATAAAACGCGCGGCAAAGCTTTTTGACCGGCTGGTTGTTGCTGTAGCAAGGACATCAGTCAAGAAGGGTGCTATGTTTTCTTGCGAAGAAAGATTAGAGATTATCAAACGAGACATTCAGTTAGCTGGGCTAAAAAATGTTGAGGTTAAGCCACTTGATACTCTTCTAGTTGATTTTTGCCGAGCAGAAAATTCCAATGTCGTTATTCGCGGTGTGCGTGTATATTCTGATTTTGAATATGAATTTCAGATGGCACTTACTAATAGGCGCTTGGCACCAGAGATAGAGACATTATTTATGATGCCTAGCGAAAACCTAGCATATGTGACAGCTTCAACCGTAAGAGAGGTTGCTTGCTATGGTGGTGATACATCGTCATTTGTCACAAAAACAGTGCAGAAGAGGATAAAAAAAAGAACGGTAACAAAGTAATGAGAAGTTACTGCCGCGAAAACAAGTTTGAATTTTAAAAATAAAGGACAATATGCAAAGAAGAAGCTTTTTAAAATCAATCATCGCAGCAGCCACAGGGCCAATGCTCTTTAATGGTTGTTCGACTAGTTTTTTAGCTTGTCGCAAAATCAATATTGGTGTTATTGGATTTGGGCGCATCGCATCTACTATGGACGTACCAAATACTATAAAGTATTTGGATAAATGTAGGTTTGTCGCTGTAGCTGAAGTTGATGCTAAGCGTAGAGAGTATGGCAAGAAGTTTATACAAGATCAATATCGCAAGCTCACTGGCGAAAGCGCAGCAGAAGTAAAAACTTATGCCGATTATCGCCAGATGCTGTTAGATCCATCAATCGACGCGGTAATGGTTTGTGTGCCAGATCATTGGCACGCGATAATTGCAACAGATGCTGTTATATCTGGCAAGGATGTATGGCTACAAAAGCCTTTTACGCAGACGATAGAAGAAGGGCGCATTTTGCGTGATCTTGCAATTGCAAGAGGTACTGTTATGCAGGTAGCGTCATGGCAGAGGTCGCGTCCACAATTTGCTCAAGTGTGTGAACTTGTTAGAAGTGGGCGTATTGGTAATGTTGTTAGAGTTGAAGTTGGTTGTGGGTTAGACAAGCCTGGCGGCTCTTCACAAAGGCAGCCTATTCCAGAAAATCTAGATTATGATCGTTGGCTTGGGCCGACAGATCCTACTCAGCCTTATAACGAAACCCGAGTCCATACGCAGGACCTTAAGCGAATTTTTACTAGACCAGGTTGGATACAACTTGAACCATATGGTTGGGGGATGATTACTAACTGGGGTGCGCATCAAATTGATGTTGCGCAATGGGGACTTGGTAAAGATGACTTTGGGCCAGAGTCTGTTGAAGGTACCGCAGAATGGATGCCAACGTCAAATGGGCGACTTTGGAATGTTCACACTAAGTATGATTTGCATTATTCCTACAATGCTGGAAAAACTGATGTAAATGTTTCGCACAAATACCCAATGGGTATTAAGTTTATAGGAGAAAAAGGTCAGTGGCTTTATTGTATGCGCGGTGCAACTGCTACGCCTTCAGATCCTAAAGATGCCAAGGCTGGTCGTATGATGCCGCTTATGGCAAGTGATAAAAAACTTTTAGAGCCGTTAGCAGCAAATTCTCCATACAAGGTTCATACTTCTAATGATCATTGGGTAAATTGGCTTGACGCAGTTCTTGCGCGAGATCCGTCAATGACCGTTACAAACGCATCAATTGCGCAGCGTACGGCAACAGCATGCAATCTTGGATATATGTGTATGAAGTTGGGGCGCAAGATTGAATGGGATGCTAAAGAAGAAAAGTGTCTTACGGTTGCCGCTCTTCCGCTAATCAAGCCCTTTGAGCGCGGTGACTATAATCTTTCGCGGGCTTATAAAGCATTATAAGGAGTAAAATAAATGAATAAAACATGTCTTGCTGCAGTAGTTGCTGCGATAGCTTTTCAGGCGACAGCGGAAGTTCCGTTTAAGCTTGGTATAGCCGGTTATACTTTTAATGATGTCGGACTAGATAAGGGTCTAGCTACGATGAAGGCAATCGATTGCCATTATCTTTGCCATAAAGAGAAGTTTCTTTCCTATGATGCTACTGAAGAAGAAATAAAAGCCTACTATCAGAAACTAAAGCAAGCCAATGTAGAATGTCTATCAACAGGCCCTTTATATGCTTGCGATGAAGCATCATTAGTTAAACAATTTGAATTCGCAAAAAGAGCAGGGCTTAAACTTGTAATTGGTGTCCCTTATGAAGTTGAGCCAGGCAAGAAGGACGGCTGGGGAGCGCAGCGCCGCGAGTCAGATAAAGTCCTTGATATAATTGAAAAGCTTGTTAAAAAATACGATATCTATTATGCCATTCATAATCACGGCCCAGATTTGCCAACACTCTATCCAACTGGCGATTCCATTTTAAAGCGAATTGAAAAGCGTGATCCACGCATTGGTATTTGCTTTGATGTTGGACACGAGCGCCGCGCAGGTAAAGATCCGATTGAGTTTATCCGCAACCACATAGACCGTATTTTCGATATTCATCTTAAGAATATTATGATTCATCGTGTCAAAAATATTGCAAAAGAAGGTCCTCGTGGCCAGTTAGATATTCCTGGTATTCTAACTGCTCTTGCAGAAGTTGGCTATAAAGGAGTTTGCCACATTGAGTATGAAAAAGATTTTAAAAACAATGCTATGGGGCTTGCCGAATCGGTTGGCTATTATAGAGGTGTAATGGATTCAATAAAGGTGAAAAAATGAAAATCAAGAAGAATGCTAAATATGCTGTTGCCTGTCTTACGTCGATGGGTCTTCGTATAACCCCTGAGAATCGCATGGCGGTTCACAACTCCAATAAGTTTTACCTTCAAGCCACAAGTGCCGAGTCGAACGTTCTAAATGTGACAAGTTCTCTTGGTAAGGAGTGCTTGGTGCTTACGCGCTTTGTTGAAGGTAGCCCGATGGCTTTATTTATTAAGTCTCAACTTAGAGCGCGCAACATCGCGTATGTCGGCCCTGATGTTCCACAGGGAGGGCCTTGGGGTTATCGTCATCAGTTTAATATCGCAGATTCTGGCTTTGGTCTTCGCGCTCCACGTGTCTGGAATGACCGTGCAGGTGAAGTCGGCCGTACTCTTGATGCGAAAGATTATGACACCGCCAAGCTTTTTGGTAAGGACGGTGTTCAAGTTCTCCATCTTTCGGGTCTTATAGCCGCGATGAGTCCTGAAACTACGAAATGCTGTCTTAAGCTCGCCGCCGATGCTAAGAAGCATGGTGTTTTAGTTTCGTTTGACCTTAATCATCGTGCTACATTTTGGAAGGGTCGCGAGGAGGAGCTTGCCAAAGCTTTCCATCGCATCGCTTCAGTTGCTGATATTCTCGTAGGTAACGAAGAAGACTTCCAGCTTTGCCTTGGTTTTAAAGGCCCAGAAGCTGGCGGTAAGGATATCTCCAGTAAGATTGAGCGCTTTAAAGAGATGATTCTTAAGGTTACCAAAAAGTATCCTAACGCAAAAATGTATGGCACAACGCTTAGACAGGTAATTTCTGCAGACGAGCATCTTTGGGGTGCGATAGTGTACTCTGATGGCAAGTTCTATGTTGAAGAGCCTCGTACAATCAAAGTGCTTGATCGCATTGGCGGTGGTGATGGTTTTACTGGTGGATTACTTTACGGTGTCATCAGTGGTTGGAGTGCAGAAAAGTGCCTTCAGTTTGGTTGGGCCTCTGGTGTGATGGCTGCTAGTTCCCTTAATGACTATGCTGAGCCTGCAGATGAAAAGCAGGTTTGGGATGTCTATGCCGGCAATGCCCGAGTCCAGCGCTAATTTTATGGAAGAAATTACTATTCCTGGGCGGACGATATTTGGCGATAGCGCTGTTATCGCCCGCTCTTATAAGCAACATCTTGCGCAACAAATTGATGAAGAGCGCAATGCTCCCTCATTTGATTGTCAGTTTCCGCTTAAACGGCGCACTATAGCACGTGAGGTGTCTGTTTCTGGTGTCGGCACGTTTGAGGGTAGTTCGCGCCAAACGTTGACTTTATCGCCTAGTAATAAACCTGGTTGGTGGATTAGGCGCATGGATCAACCCGAGCAGCTTGATACATTAGTTGATATTTCTAATCTTTGGACTAGCGCGCAGAATCTTGTTTTGCGTAGTGGCTCACCTCGCAATTATTTGCGTATGGTAGAGCATATTGCCGCTCTTAAAGCAGGCTTAGGCGTTGATGATTTAATTTTGAAAGTCAATTCCGGAGACCCGCCACTTTTTGATGATTCCTCTTTACCACTAGTAAAAGCAGTCGAAGAGGCAGGTATTGTTGAAAAGGAAGAGCAAGCGACTTTTGTTACGGTAAAAGAGCCAGTTGCCTTTGGTGGTAATCGTGGCGACTATTTATTGTTCTTGCCTGCTAAGCCAAATCAGCGAGGGTTAAGGATTGACTGTGCGATAAGCTGGAATACTATTATCGGTAACCAACGCGTCGTTTTTGATGTTGATCATGAAACGTTTAAGTATGCTTCATTTGCTAGGACTAATGCTACTCATAAGCAGTATCTCTTAGCTTTGACAGTCGGCAAGCTTTTTGCCGCAACTCGCAATTGGGGGTATAATAAGCGTAACATCTTAATTCATGGTGTGTCTAAATATTACTGTCCTCCGCGTTTCCCGGTTGGAGAAAAGTATTTAGAACCAGTATGGCATAGATCGTGTCTTGATTTACTTGCTGCGCTAGCACTTACTGGCACAGATCGCTTTGCTGGTACTGTGTTGTCGTATCGCGCAGGGCACACTCTTGATTGTGATGCTATAAGATCCCTATATCGCAATGACCTTATTGTTAAGATTAGTTAAAAGGATAACCCTATGATATTAGTTGCTGCCATCTGCTCGTTGTTTACATCTATTGCGCCTTTGTCACCAAGACCAGTGCCAACTGATGCTTTGCGCGAGCGTTTGGCAGATAAGTCGCTTGATATCATAGGTATTGTACACTTTGGTCTTAATACATATACTGATAAGGAGTGGGGTTATGGCGATGAAGACCCAAAATTATTTAATCCAGAAAAATTTGATGCTTCGCAAATAGTAAATTCATGTAAGGCTGCTGGCATTGGGGGGCTAGTGGTTGTAGCGAAGCATCATGATGGCTTTTGTCTTTGGCCAAGTAAAACGACAGGGCATAATATAAAAGCTTCTCCTTGGCGCGAAGGCAAAGGCGATTATGTCCGTGAAATGGCTGATGCTTGCCGCGCAGCAGGGTTAAAATTTGGTGTTTATGTTTCTCCATGGGATAGAAACAACCCTTACTACGGAACAGATCGCTATGTGTGTATTTTTCATCGCCAGTTAAAAGAACTTCTTACTAATTACGGAGAAATTTTTGAAGTTTGGTTTGATGGGGCTAACGGCGGAACTGGTTGGTATGGCGGGGCGAAAGAAAAACGTATTATTCCACCTGGTTATTATCGGTATGCGGAAGTATCGCGTTTTCTTAAGGAACTTCAGCCGGCGGCTTGTTCCTTTGGTCAAGAGGATTGGTCGACGTTCCGTTGGCCTGGCAATGAAAAGGGGCTTTTGCCAGAAGTGTGCAGAGCGACAATGCCAAAGACTTCAGATCCGCGGTACGGCGCCTTTATTGCTTCAGGGCTTAGGTCAGGCTCTCTATTTCAAGTTCCCGAAGCAGATTTTCCTTTAAGAAAAGGATGGTTCTATCATAAGCGAGAGGATGGGACAACAAAAACAGCGGAAACTTTGATGAAACTTTATTTAAGCAGTGTCGGCAATGGCGGTATTATGAATATAGGTGTCTCGCCGACAAAAGAAGGTTTAATTGATGAAGCAGATGAAAAAGAGTTAAAAAGGTTTTCCGAGATTAGGCGTGAGTTTTTTGCGCGTGAAATTACAGATGAAAGCGAGTTTAATGTAGTAGTATTTGAAGAAAATCTCATTCGTGGCGAACAAGTTGATGCTTGGCAGTTTTTTGCTGATTCTAAAAAAGTTTTATGGGGTACGGCTATTGGTCTTAAAAGAATACGAATTCTCGAAAAGCCTATAACTGCAAAAGAATGTCGTTTTCATTGTCAGAGGCATGGTGGCGATTTTAGGGGCGTTACCTTTAAGCGCTATTATGTAGATCCAAAACTTATTGATCGTATAATGAATTCTGCCGATACGGTGGAGACACAAACGGCCATTATGATGAAAACATCGTCAACAAATAAGGAGTCAAAATGAATAAAACTATAATAGTCAATGCACATGTAATTTCACCTGACGTTAATATTCCAGAGGCAACTGTTGTTGTTGAAAATGGTCGCATTAAACAGGTAATAAAGGGCTCGAAAAAAATTAAGGCCGATAAAAATACGACTGTTGTAGATATTCAAGGTCAGTATCTTATGCCAGGCTTTATAGATGTTCATACTCATGGTGCTCTTACATATGATTTCTGTGATGCTGATGAGAAGGCTATCTTTGAACTAGCCAAGGCAAAGCTTCAAGAAGGTGTTACAACGTTCCTTCCTACAACGCTTACGGTTTCTCACGAAGAACTTATTCAAGCGGCAAAGAATGCCAAGGCATATGTTGAAAAGGGCTCTCCTTATGCAAAAGTTCCTGGTATACACCTTGAAGGACCGTTTATTAATGTTAAGTGCTGTGGAGCGCAGAATCCTAAGTATGTTCGTAAGCCTTCTGTAGCAGAACTTGAAGATATCATCAAGACTTTCCCTGTAAAGATGATTTCCTATGCAGTTGAATCTGAAGGTGGTGCACAGTTTGCTAAGGCTTGCATTAAACTTGGAGTAGTTCCTAGTTGCGGGCATACAGGTGCTAAAATGGCAGACCTTAAACCAGCCTACAAAAATGGTCTTAGACACCTAACTCATTTCTGCAACCAGATGACTCCGCTTCACCATCGTGAAATCGGTATGGTTGGTGCAGGTTTTCTTATTGATGATCTTAATACAGAAGTTATTTGCGATAGAATCCACCTTTGTGATGATATGCTTAGGCTAGTCTTTTTGAAGCGTGATTTAGCACATGTTCAAATAATCACAGACTCTTTAAGATGCTCGCATTGCAAAGATGGTTATGCATTTGAAATGGGCGGCTTAAAGGTGCTTCTTAAAAATGGCGAGGCTCGCCTAGTTGAAGGTGGTAATCTAGCTGGCTCAACATTGTGGATGGGTAAGGGTCTAAAGAATGTTCACGATGTAACAAAACTTCCTCTTGAAAAGCTTGTGCGCACAACGTCGTGGAATCAGGCTATTGAACTAGGCTTGGGCGATGAACTTGGCAAAATCGAGAAGGGTTATAAAGCCGATTTAGTGGTTATCAATCCTCGCAGTTGGAAACCATCTGCAGTATTCGTTGACGGAGAAAAGAGGATTTGATATAATACACATAAATTTTTGCGTGCCATAGCTTAGTAAAGGCTTTTTAGCGCGCAATGATGGAGGGATGGCTGAGTGGCTGAAGGCAGCGGTTTGCTAAATCGTCGTACGGCTTAATTTCCGTACCGGGGGTTCGAATCCCCCTCCCTCCGCCAATTCGTAATATAGAATTGGCTTTTTCTATTGCCTAATCCCAATCATTCACCACCTATCACCTATCATCTTTAATTTATTTGCTGAGTTTTTTTATGAAAATTAAGTTAGGCGTTATTTTATTCTCTTTGGTAGCTTCGCATTTTGTGCTTGCCGATTATCCTATTAAGCAGGTTGCTATTACCGATGTTAAACTTAACAAAGGGTTTTGGTTTTCTAGATTAGAAACAAATCGCATAGTCACACTTAAGGCGTGCTTTGATAAATGTAATGAAACGCCGCGTATTGCGAATATAACAAATTGTGCTATTCGTGCAAAAGGTGGCCTTTTTAAAGGTGTATTCTTTGATGATTCTGATGTTTTTAAGGTTATGGAAGGCGCTGCATATATTTATGCAACGACTAAAGACAAGAAGATAAAAGAATATATGGACTGGCTTATTGACCAAGTGTCAAAGGCGCAAGAAATAGATGGCTATTTATATACTGCTAGAACTTTAGGTGGTAGTAAACATATTGATGGAACGGCGCGATGGGAATGTCTTGATTGGTCGCATGAGCTTTATAATCAAGGTCATATGTATGAAGCAGCAGTTGCTTGGTATGAGGCTACAGGCGAGACGAATTTTCTTGATGTAGCAAAGAAGAGTGCAGATTTACTTTGTAGAACTTTTGGATATGAGAATAATAAATTGCAAATGACCTCGGGCCATCAAGAAGTTGAATTGGCCCTTTGCCGTCTATATAAGGCTACAGGAGAAAAGCGATATTTAAATCTAGCGCATTTCTTTTTAGATGTTCGCGGAAAGTCAAAGAACTCTTCAGAGTTGGTTTTTGATCAAGAAGGACATCTTGTTAAGGGTGAAGAGTTAGATGCTCCAGGTTCGTATAATCAAAAGCATTTGCCTGTTTGCATGCAAAGAGAAGCAGTTGGGCATGCTGTAAGAGCTGTTTATATGTATTCTGCGATGACTGATATTGCAGCTTTTTTAGCTGACAAAAATTATCTCCGTGCGGTAAATGAGCTTTGGAATAATGTTGTATCAAAGAAATTGCATTTAAACGGATCGGTAGGAGCTAGAATGAAGGGAGAAGCTTTTGGCGCGGCATATAACTTGCCTAACGAAAAGGCCTATCTTGAAACGTGTGCAGGTATTGGTAATGCATTGTGGAATGCAAGGTTGTTTTTACTAACAGGAGATGTTAAATATATGGATGTGCTTGAGAGAGTGCTATACAATGGAATAATTTCAAGCGTTTCTCTTAAGGGGGATGAATTTTTCTATCCAAATCCACTTGCCTCTGGTGGCGGATACAAGCGCGAAAAATGGTTTTCTTGTTCTTGCTGTCCAGTTAATATCGTTAGGTTTTTGCCTCAAATTCCGACCTTTGCATATGCATATGATGGTAATGGCACTGTTTTTGTGAATTTGTATATGGATAGCTTTGCGATAGTTGATGGAGCAAAGATAAAAGTTGAAACAGATTATCCTTGGAGCGGTAAGATAAAAGTCACAGTAGAGCCAGAGGGCGAAAAAAAAGAAAAACTTACGCTTAAACTCAGGGTTCCAGGCTGGGCGCGTGGAAGACCAGTGCCTAGCGACCTTTATAAACAAGTTTCGATTTCGTCATTTGACAATGAAAATGGATATATTGTTAGAGAGTTTTTACGCTCTGAAGGTGTAACTATAGAGTTAGATTTCCCAATGGAAGTTAAACGTATACAAGCTCATAGTTTAGTTAAGGCTGATTTAGGGCGTTTGGCGGTAGAGCGTGGCCCCATTGTATTTTCTGCTGAAGGCTTTGATAATGAAGGAAAGGCGTATAATTTGCGTCTTCCTAAAGATGTAACATTCGAAGAAAAATCAGTTATGATTGGAGAGAACACATTTCCCGCCCTGAAGGCTTCAAATGGTGTTAAATTAATCCCGTATTTCGCATGGGGGCATCGAGAAAAGGGCAATCAAATGCAATCGTGGTTCAAAATAAAATAATTTACGAGCCTAGTAGTTGCGTAAAAGCACTGCAAAATGATATAATACGCACTTATGTTGGTCACATTATTAAAATCTAAACTACATAGAATTGCAGTAACTGAAGCCTGCCTTGATTATATAGGTTCGCTTACAGTTGATGAGGATTTAATGGAAGGTGCTGGTTTCTTCAAAAATGAGAAGATTTTATGTGCCAATGTGAATAATGGTAATAGATTTGAAACTTATATTATCCCTGGACCTCGTGGCTCTCGTGTGTGTTGCCTTAATGGAGCTGCTGCTCATAAAGGTAAGAAGGGTGATAAGTTAATCGTTATGGCTTTCGGGCAGATGACTGCAGAAGAAGCTAGTGTTCATGAGCCAAAGGTGATTTACTGCGATGAAGCCTGAAGAAAGCGAAAACCTACTAAGGATAGATCTTTGCCGTCTTAAAGCCGAAGGTGAGCTATTTGAGGGCGAAGTCGATATCATTGACTGCGAAGAGGAGTATGTGCATCCTTTTGGTGGTGTGAGGTATTCTCTTTTTGCAAAGGTAATCGCGTCAGAACTTTTAGTAAAAGGGCGTCTAGAGCAAGATTTTGACTTAGTTTGTGTCCGTTGTGGGGCAGATTTTGACATGACTTGCAAGGTTGAAGATTTCATAGAAAGTTATGAAATTAATGACAAAACAGAATTTGTCGATTTGACTAATGACGCAAGAGATAGTATAATACTCAACTTACCGACATACCCGGTCTGTTCCGAGACCTGTCCGGGGGTCGTTATGAAAAGCGAAAATTTTTCAGATGACCGGTGGAATGTGCTCGATGATTTAAAGAAAGAAGAAGGAGATAAATAAATGGCAAGTCCTAAGAATAGAGTGTCCAAGCGTCGTAAACGTGAACGCGTGGCTTCCCTTGAAAAACCCATTCTCGCTCAGCTCGGCACATGCCCTGAGTGTGGTGCAGCGGTTCGTTCACACCGTGCGTGCGCTAAGTGCGGCTCTTACAACGGCCGTAAGGTTGTTGCAGCAAAGTAACAAATTTTGATAAAAGCAGGGGGGCTACCCATGACCCGGATTGCACTTGATGCGATGGGCGGCGACAATGCGCCCGGCGAAATTGTCGTTGGCGCTGTTGAGGCCGCAGTTGGTATTCCAGATGTGAAGATACTTCTCGTCGGGCAGCTTACCCCTGTTCAAGAAGAGCTTCAAAAGCTCCCTAAAGATCTCCGCGCTGGGGCACAGGCGGCGATTGAAAAAGGCACGCTAGAAATCGTGCATGCCCCTGATGTGGCTGAAATGGACGAAAGCCCAGTTGACGCCGTCAAAAAGAAAAAGAATTGCTCTATTAATGTTGCTATGCGCCTTATCAAAGAAGGGCGCGCTGATGTGTTTGTTTCAGCGGGCAATTCAGGGGCCGTTGCAACAAGTGCGCTTTTAACTTTAGGCCGCATCCCTGGTGTAAAGCGCCCTGCGATTGCAGCAGTCCTTCCAACGCGCAAGCCCACGCGCCCGCTTATACTTCTTGATGCAGGCGCTACTATGGACTGTCATCCTGAGTGGTTGCAGCAGTTCGCGATAATGGGTAATGCGTATTCTAAGTGCGTTATAAGGCGTCAAACACCAGCTATTGGACTACTTTCGATTGGCACAGAAGACTGCAAGGGCAATGAAATGACGAAGTGCACCTTCCCGCTTCTCAAGAGTCTTAATGATATTAACTTTGTCGGTAATATTGAAGGTAAAGACCTTTACAAGGGTCATATCGATGTAGCTGTTTGTGATGGATTTGTCGGTAATGTAGTTCTTAAGACTACCGAATCAATCGCAAAGGCTATTGGCTATTGGCTTAAGAAAGAATGTTTTAAAGGTCCTCTAAGAATTCTCGGTGCGCTATTGTTGAAAGGTGCGTTTCATTCGCTTAAGGAACAATTAGATCCTGAGATTTATGGCGGAGCACCACTTCTTGGTGTGGCCGGAGAGGTCATTATTACTCACGGTAGTTCTTCGCATAAGGCGATTTATTATGCAGTAAAAGCCGGCGTCGCCGCGGCGACCAACGACGTGTCGGGTCTTATTCAAAAAGCGATCGCCGAACATGCCGCAACTGGCGCGAAAGAGCAATGAGCGAATATAATTTTTCAGCCATTGAGAAGAAATGGCAACGTTACTGGCTCGAAAACAAGACATTTAAAACTGATACAAACGCAGAAGGCGAAAAATTTTACTGCCTTGATATGTTCCCGTATCCATCGGGCGCAGGTTTGCATGTAGGTCATCCTGAAGGTTATACCGCTACGGATATACTTTGTCGCTACAAGCGCATGAAAGGTTTTAATGTTCTTCACCCAATGGGGTGGGATGCTTTTGGCCTTCCTGCAGAGCAATATGCTGTAGAGACTGGTACTCACCCAGCTATTACAACACAAAAAAATGTTGACCGTTTTCGTGAGCAAATTCGTGCGTTAGGTTTTTCCTATGATTGGGATCGCGAAGTAAATACGACAGATCCAAAGTATTACAAGTGGACGCAGTGGATTTTTGAGCAACTTTATAAAAAAGGCTTGGCATATGTTGCTGAGGTGCCTGTGAACTGGTGCCCAGCGCTGGGTACAGTTTTGGCTAACGAGGAGGTTATTGATGGACGCTCAGAGAGAGGTAACCATCCTGTTATTCGTAAGCCAATGCGTCAATGGATGCTTAAAATTACAGAATATGCAGAGCGTTTATTAAATGATCTAGATGAGCTTGACTGGTCAGATGGCATAAAAGAGATGCAGCGCAACTGGATTGGAAAGTCTACTGGTGCGCTAGTTGATTTTTGCGTTACAATAGAAGGTGAAGCAAAAACATCTTCTAACGATAAAATTACAGTTTATACTACGCGCTGTGATACGCTCTTTGGTGCTACATATATGGTGCTTTCTCCAGAGCATAGTCTTGTTCAGAAATGGTTAGAGCAAGGTGCTATTAAAAATGCTGATGAAGTTAAGGCATATCAGAAGAAAGCCGCCTCGAAAAGTGATCTTGAGCGTACTGAACTTAATAAAGAAAAGACAGGTGTCAGGCTTGATGGTGTAAAAGGAGTTAATCCAGTAAACACCCAAGAGTTGCCAATCTTTATTTCTGATTATGTTTTAGCAACATATGGTACTGGCGCTATTATGGCCGTTCCTGCGCATGATGAGCGCGATTTTGAATTTGCCAAGGTTTTCGACCTTCCTATTGTTCAGGTAGTAGCGGCAGAGGGTAGTTTAGAAGCGAAGAATGCTTCGCCAGATCCTATTGTCTATACTGGCAAGGAGGCGTTTACTGATATTGCAACGGGCATAATGGTTTCTTCTGGCTTTATTACAGGGCTCTCCGTTGAAGAGGCCCGAGTTAAGATGATTCAATGGCTTGAAGAGAATTCCGTTGGTAAGGCTAAGACTCAGTATAAACTTCGTGATTGGCTATTTTCTCGTCAGCGCTATTGGGGCGAGCCATTCCCAGTTATTCATTGGGAGGATGGTACGCAAACTCTCGTTCCAGAGGAAGATTTGCCGCTTACTCTTCCAGAATTGGCTGACTATAAACCTACCGGCACTGGTGAGCCACCATTGGCAAAGGCTGCGGATTGGCTTAATGTAGTTGATTCTAAAACTGGCAAGAAGGGTGTTCGCGAGACAAACACTATGCCACAGTGGGCAGGAAGTTGCTGGTATTATTTAAGATATATTGATCCACTTAATGATAATGCTTTTGCCGATCAAGAGCTTCTTAAAAAGTGGCTTCCTGTAGATCTTTATGTTGGCGGAGCAGAGCATGCTGTATTGCACCTTCTTTATGCGCGTTTTTGGCATAAGGTACTTTTTGATCTAGGTTTTGTGCCAACGAAGGAGCCGTTCCAGCGCTTAGTTAACCAAGGTATGATACTTGGTTTAGCGTATAAGACAAAGCGCGGGGTTTTAGTGCCAATGGATCGTATTGAATGGCGCGAGGGCAAACCATGGGGCGCAGAAGAAGAAGGTGGAGAACTTGAAGAATTAACAGAGTTCCCAGCAAAGATGTCAAAGTCGCTTCGTAATGTTGTTAACCCTGATGATGTTATACGCGATTTTGGTGCAGATTCGCTTAGGCTTTATGAAATGTTTATGGGGCCGTTGCAAGCAGTTAAGCCTTGGTCTACTAAGGGTGTAGAAGGCGTTCATCGCTTCTTAAAGCGTGCTAATCGCTTTGTGACAGAAACTCAAATAGAAGACCGTGCCATGACAAAGGCAGAGGCTAAGTCTTTAAACGCTATGATTAAAAAGGTTGGAGAAGATCTTGAAGCAATGGCGTTTAATACGGCTATTTCTGCGATGATGGTTTATATGAATGAGGCAGAGTCGTTTGCTAAAACTTCAAAAATGCCCAAGGAATATTTAGAAAAATTCGTATTGTGCCTTGCGCCATTTGCGCCACACCTAGGTGAAGAACTTTGGCAATTCCTTGGTCACAATGACACATTGGCTTACGAAAAGTGGCCTGCATACGATCCTTCTGCGCTAGTTGAAGATGAGATTGAAATACCAGTTCAGGTTCTTGGTAAATTGCGCGGCAGAGTTAGTGTTTCAGCAAATGCAACGCCAGCCGAAATGGAAGAAGCAGCGAAAGCGAATGTGGACGTTGCTAAATTCCTTGAAGGCAAGACGATTGTAAAGGTTATTGCTGTTCCTAAGCGGATGGTTAATTTTGTAGTAAAGTAAAGGGGGTAACGCGTGGCAGAGCCTAAAATCAAGACCTTTAAGGTTAAGGGTACGTGGCGAGAAGTGGCTGATGCTGCGCGTACCACGATTCATCGTGATGAAGGCACAAAAGAGCCTTCATCAAGTTGGAAAAAGCGTATTCTTTTAGCTGAACATTCGCCAATTAGAAAATTATGTTTTAATTGGAAGTGGGTTGATTTACCGTATTGGGTATCTGTGCATTTTGTTCGTCATAAATATGGCATAGAGCATTTTGTTTCGACACAGCGTACAGACCGCACAGGCAATGATCGTACTCAATCTAGGCAGGATAGTCCTGTAATGCATGAATGTTTTGCTAATGCGCAAGCGGTTATGTTTATTTCGCGTCGCCGTTTGTGCCACCAAGCTAGTCCAGAGACGACTCAAGCCTGGCGTAAAGTGGTTGATGAAATAGCGCAAAAAGAGCCAGAATTAGCAGAATGTTGCGTGCCAGAATGTGTTTATCGTGGTTTTTGTCCTGAGTTTAAGAGCTGTGGTTATTGTGGCACGGACAACTGGCGCAAAGCTGTTGAAAAATATCGCGAGGTAAAATGAAAACGGTCGTTGTGACCGGCGGAACGACGCGCCTTGGTTTAGAGATTTCTAAATATTTAAGAAATCTTGGTTGGTGTGTTATTACGACATCTCATCGGGTTAACTCTGGAGCAGACATAATTGCAGACTTATCAAAAAGTGATGGTGCGATTAAACTTTATTTAAGCGTAATTAAGCGTTTAGGTGGCAATCCACCAGATGCATTAGTTAACAATGCATCGCTTTTTTCAGGAGATTCTCAAAGTATAAAAAATGTAAATTTTGAGTCTCCTAAAAAGCTTATATCGTTAATGGGTTCTAGAGACACTCCGGACAGGGGTTTTGTTGTCAATATAATAGATGCAACATCGTGTATTGAGGGTAGTAGTGATTATGCTAAATCAAAAAGAGAACTACTAGAATTTACAAAAGATGCATCTAAAATGTTTTTAAATACCATTAATGTTAATGCTGTAGCGCCAGGGCCAGTATTGCCACCTCAGGGTTTTAGTCTTAAGGCTGACAATTGTCCGATTGGGCGTCCAACTCCACAGGCAGTAGCAGAAGCGGTATCATACTTTTTATCTGCAACTTTTGTAACTGGCCAACTGATTTCAGTAGACGGCGCCTATAATATCGAAAAGTCGCTTTAAAAAATCTATCAAATTCCTTCCGCAACTTCCGCAATTGGATTTTACCCCTCAAGATTTTTCCGCACATAATTCTCATTTTATGATATAATACGTCTTGAGATGGCAAGAAAGAAGTATACTCATTCTCCTTATTGGAGGGCTAAGAAGTCCACTATTAAGCGTTCGTACGTTGCGGATGCTTTAAAGTATTTTGGGCTTTATGAGCTTTTTACTTCAGATTTCGGCGAGGAGGAGACTAACGGGATAGGCTCTTACTCTTGCCGCGGTAGTGGCTCTTTTGGGGATAGTTCTTCGTATGGCTCTTCTCGC
>JAGBZX010000013.1 GCA_017628025.1 Kiritimatiellia bacterium
GGTTTTAGGGTGCGACATTTAATGTCATAGATATCATCATTAAAAGAGTTTTGTTGAGTGTATTGCGCTTGTCAATACAATTTGATATACTAGGTTTAGTAAATCAAGGAGAAAGTATGGTAAAGACTGCTAATTTATATGCAAGAATCGAGCCTGAATTAAAAAACGAGGCTGAAACAATCCTTGGTGGATTAGGTGTTCCTGTGTCTAATGCCATTAATATGTTTTATAGGCAAATTGTAATTCATCGTGGATTGCCGTTCGCAGTGAAGTTCCCGACTAATAATTTGATTAATGCAGCGACATTAACAGATATGCAATTAGATCAAGAAATATCGAAGGGGTTTGATGATATTGCATCGGGGCGCAAACGTTCGTTGAAGGCCGCAGCGGATGGTCTTGCCCAGGAGTTTTCGTTGTAATTAAGATTCAGATACTGTTCTATCTGCAGGATGGGACTTATAATACTGATCAAAATTACAAAGCGCTCTATTTAGCATTATATCACATGCAAAGCAAAACGCCGCCCATAAGGACGGCGTTTTGTGCTTAGTAATAAACCTACTTAATTAGGCGCGTTTACGCTTGAGAGCGAGACCAGCAACGCCGAGGAGGAGAAGCAAGCCGCTCGTAGGCTCAGGGACGTCCGTGGACTGCCAGCCGCCTGTTGTAGCGGTAGCGCTGGCGAAAGTGCCGAATCCGATAGAGCTATCAGCACCAGAATCGTTAATGCTGGTGTTACCAACTGCAGTGTAAGCGAAATTGTCCGCATCAGCAGCAGATGCGTTATCAAAGATAACCATAAAGGACGAAACAGCTGAGCTGTTAGCGAAATTACCGCCCTTGATGCTAACGACAGAGCCACCACGACCAGCTACAACTGCGCCCGTAGCGATAGCATTGTCAGCTGCAAAGGCAGCGACTTTATCGCCATCAAGAGCGGAGAAGGCAGCATAATCAGCGCCATCGAGAACATAAGCGACCCAGCCAGCAGGTGCTGCGCTTGCGTCAGGACCAGTAACAGCCGTAACGCCCCACGTTACAGCAGCAGCGTTGGCCGCAATGCCGAGCATTATCGCAACGGCTGCAATCATGATTTTCTTCATTTTATTTTTCCTTTTTCTTGTTTTTAGTTTGGCGCACGACCCCTTGCCGCGCACCATCTAAATTATTTTACTGAGCCAAAGCTGAAGGAACTGTTGCCTTCGCTCCGGATTCTGTGGTGTAGAAGAACACAGACTGTCCAGGCTGAAGAGTGATGGCGGCAGGAGTGGTTCCAAGCATGTCAGTACACCAACCAGCCGGAATATCACCCCAAGCATTAAACCAGAAACCCTTAGTCCCCCATGAGCCATCAGGATTAACAATCTGAACTGTCGCGTTGCAATCAGCAACACCAGTTAAAAGAATTTCGTCAATCGAAATAGCAACTGGGCTGGCATTACCTAACATAGAATAACCAGAGGCGAGATCTACAGTGATAGTTCCAGCGACCTGTCCTGCACTTGTTGCTTTAGCTTCCTTTGAAGTGGTATAAAAGAAAACAGCTTGCCCAGGCTTAAGGTTGATATCTGCAGGGGCAGTTCCTAACATATCTGAACACCAACCAGCAGGAAGATCACCCCAAGCGTTAAACCAAAAGCCCTTAGTTCCCCATGAGCCATCAGCGTTTACAATCTGAACGGTGGCATCACAATCGTTAACTCCATCAAGAGTAAGGCTGTCGATAGCATAGTCTCCACCACCAACAACTTCGAAGCAAGGCGTAATCATCGAGTAGCCTTCAGGAAGCGCGTTCTTCGCATACCCGACAAGTGAAGCGAATGGGAAACCTACTAAATATAAAGAAAATGCATTTAGACCTAAGGAAGTCTAAATGCAGAAAAAGGCAGATAGAATGACAAAAAAGCCTCGGCGAACCGAGGCTTTTCGTTTAGTAGCTAACCTACTGAATTAGGCGCGTTTACGCTTAAGAGCGAGACCAGCAACGCCGAGGAGGAGAAGCAAGCCGCTCGTAGGCTCTGGGACGTCACCTGAGGGAACGTCTGTAGAAGAGCTATCCGTAGTCAACCAGCCAGAGGTAGCAGTTGAGAAGTCGCCATAGTTAATGGAGCCATCTCCACCACCTGCAGCGATAGTAACACTATTAGCATCGGTATAAGCATAATTACCAGCCGCTGCAGCTGAAGCGTTATCAAAGATTACCATGAACGATGAGACTGTTTCATTTGCAGCAAAATTACCGCCCTTGAAACTGACACCCGCAACTCCTGTGCGACCAACAGCCGTTGCACCAGTAGCGATAGCATTGTCAGCTGCAAAGGCAGCGACTTTATCGCCATCGAGAGCAGAGAACTCTGCATAATCAGCACCATCGAGAATATAAGCAACCCAACCAGCGGGTGCTCCGCCAGAAACGGGATGTGAAACATTACTAATGCTCCACGTTACAGCAGCAGCATTAGCCGCAATGCCAAGCATTACTGCGACAGCCGCAATCATGATTTTCTTCATTTTTATTTTTCCTTTTTTTGTTTTTTAGTTTGGCGCACGACCCCATGCCGCACACCATCTAAATTGATTTACTGAGCAAGAGCAGAGGGAACTGTCGCTTTAGCACCAGATGCAGTAGTATAGAAGAATACAGACTGACCTGGCTCAAGAGTGATTTCAGCGGGAGTTGTACCTAAACCATCGGTGAACCAACCAGCAGGAAGGTCACCCCAAGCGTTAAACCAGAAGCCCTGAGTACCCCACGAGCCATCAGCATTTACAATCTGAACTGTTGCATCACAATCGTTAACACCTGTAAGAAGAATTTCATCAATCGAAATAGCTACAGGGCTAGCATTACCAATCATAGAGTACCCAGTATCAAGGGAAATCTCAATATTCCCTGAGACCTGACCTGCACTCATTGCCTTGGCGGCTTCCGAAGTCGTATAAAAGAATACAGCCTGACCAGGCTTCAATGAAATGTCAGCTGCTGTTGTACCTAAACCATCCGTAAACCAACCGGCAGGAAGATCGCCCCAAGCGTTGAACCAGAAACCCTGCGCACCCCAAGAGCCATCCGCGTTTACAATCTGAACAGTAGCGTCACAGTCATTAACTCCCTCAAGTGTGAGACTATCAATAGCATAATTGCCACCACCGACAACTTCAAAGCAAGGAGTAATCATCGAGTAGCCTTTGGGAAGCGCATTCTTCGCATACCCGACATTGCTTTTTAATGCGAGAATGCTTAATTTTCAGTAGAATTATTAGCCGTCCACAACAGTTGTGGTACAGTAAATGGCAGAAAAAAACAAAAAAAGAAAGGTTAAAAATGGCTCGCGAAAAGGGTATGGGTAGTTTGCAGTTGGAGAAGAGCGGTCGATGGACTGTTCGCATTGGGATTAAGGGTAAGCGGATTTCTCGTTCTGCTCGGACTAAGGATAAGGCTAAGGCTGAGCGCTTTTTACAGAGGATGTTGGCTCCATTGGGGTTAGGGGAAAAGAGGTTGCCTCTTGCGGATGTTTGGTTAGAGTATGTTAAGTCTCCTAATCGTAATGATTTAGCTAAGGCAACGTTAGAGTCTAAGCGTGTTGTTTGGATGAATTTCGCTCGTTGGATGGAAAAGCATCATCTGGAAGTTAGTGATTTAGCTGGGGTTACGAGTGACGCGATTGCCGAATACTTAGCGTGTCTAAAAATGGATTTGTGCGCATCTACTTATAATAATAGAGTTTGTGTTTTAAGGGAGATGTTTCATGTTTTGGCGAATAAAGCTGGTTTAGATGAAGATCCTTGGGAAGGGGTTCGTCTAAGGGCAGATGATTCGCACAGTCGTAGGGAGCTTACTCTTGATGAATTGCATCGGCTTATGAAGGCGGCTACTGATGCGAAAGGTGAATGGAAACTCTTATTTTTAGTCGGTATTTATACTGGTCTTCGATTAGGGGATTGCTGTAAATTAAAGTGGGAGAGTATTAATTTAGAGCGCGGCATTATTCAGCTTATACCTTCTAAAACGCGGCGACATTCTCAGGGTAGACCAGTTACGATACCTATTCATTCTGAGTTACGATTAGCTCTTCAAGAGCAGTATGAAA
>JAGBZX010000014.1 GCA_017628025.1 Kiritimatiellia bacterium
CTCTTTTGGGGCTTGCGAGAGAGAAAATGGGGGTGTATCAACGCCCTGTGTCCACGTCACAGCCCCTCACCCCGACACACTTTGGAGAAGTTTTCCAAACCCCAGCATACCGCAAAAACCCCCGATTTTATAGGCTTTTCTCGCCACCCAACCCCTGAAAACAAAAAAAGAGAAGCCGCGCTTCTCCTTTTCGATTTTGAATTCTGGTGGGCGGTGAGAGATTCGGACTCCCGACCCTCTCGGTGTAAACGAGATGCTCTAACCAGCTGAGCTAACCGCCCTAAATCATTTCCGTGTATTCTATCATACTTACAGAAGAAGCACAATAGGAAATTTTATTTTTTTCAAATTTTTGCTTTGGGATATTCCTCACTTATGGGGCAATATCCACTAGTCCAGGATATTGAGTCCGGCGAGGTTTCCCCTTAAAGTAATACTCTTGACCTGTAGCGTCCATCACACTACGCCACAAATCAGACTTAAGTGATACCGTTTGGCGCTCAATTGTAGCTAATTTAATTGGCACAAGTGCGTAACTTTCGCCCAAATTACCTACTACGCAATCTGTGCGACCTGCCATAGCTGCATGCACAGCGTTTCTAGCTAACATATAACAGCGAATAGCATCAGTTCCTCTAGCTGGAACCGAGCGTATCGTGTAGCTAGGATCAAAATACTTAACACTACATGGAACGCCTGCCTGCTTAAAATGAGCAGAAATTTTCTTTTTCAGAAATTCGCCAATATCTTTTTTACGAACATTGCCACTTTCATCTGTCGAGTGATCAGTTGACGATATTAAATCTTGACCTGCGCCCTCTGCTACTACAATAACAGCATGCGTCTTACCCGCGGCAAAACGATTGCCTATCGCATCTAGTAATCCCCCTGGCCCATCAACAGTAAATTTCATCTCAGGAACTAGGCAAAAATTAACGACAGGGTTTGCAATTGAAGAATATGCTGCAATAAAACCAGAGTCTCGCCCCATAAGCTTAACTAAACCAATACCATGCTGCGTACCCTTCGCTTCAACATGAGCGTTACGAATAACTTCTGCCGCCGCCGCAACTGCAGTCTCAAAACCAAAGCTACGCCCCACAAACTGCAAATCGTTATCAATAGTCTTTGGAATGCCAACTACAGAAATTTTCAAACCGCGCTTTTTAATCTCTTTAGCGATATCATGCGCACAACGAAGAGACCCGTCACCCCCCACGCAAAAGAGAACATTGATATTCATTCTTACTAACGCGTCAACTATTTCATCTGTAGGCTGCTCTCCTCTGCTAGAGCCTAAAATAGTGCCACCCAATTCATGAATAGTATCAACAACATCGGGATTAAGCAAAATCGGGTTATAGCCATACTTGGGGTTTAAACCAGCATAACCATAACGAATTCCAAATATCGACTTTACACCATAATCATACGATAAAATTTCTACAAGCCCCTTAATAACATTATTAAGTCCAGGGCATAAGCCACCAGCAGTTACAATAGCTACGCGAGTCCAACCTGGATCGTGAAAAATTTTCGGCAGAGGACCTGCTCTTTCAAAAGTAGGAGTGTGACCAAGTCTTTGCTCAAGATATCTTAGAAATGACTCGTTTTCTGTAACGAGAATGCGCTCTCCTTCAGTGATAAATTCGTGATGCCTTACAGGTGAAGAAATCTTGCACTCGCCAAGAGTTTCTACGAGACAAGAATATTCTGACTGATTTGCGACTATTTTATCAAGAGTTGTAGACATAAATAAGCACCTTTACTTCTTAATAGGAATAAAGAAAATCTTATCGCGTTATTCGTATAACGCGCTTAGCCTTACCTTCTGTTCGTGGCAGAGATCCTATTGGCATAACTTCGCCCTTGGGCAAGAAACCCAACTTTTCTCTTAAATGTTTTGCAACCATATGACCAGAAACACCCTCGGCGGCTTCTACCTTTATCATAACATCAGCAATACCCTCCTCTTCAGTTATGATAATCTGAAACTCATCTGCAACACCAGGGATTTCTTTTAAAGCCTGCTCAACCTGACGCGGATAGAAATTAACTCCCTTTACGATTAGCATATCATCAGTTCTACCCGTGATACGATCTATCCTAAGCGAGGTACGCCCACAAGCACATTTTTCACGGCTCAAAATACGCGATATATCACGAGTACGATATCGAAGTATGGGCATAGCCTCGCGCGTAAGAGACGTAAATACAACCTCACCATATTCACCGTCTGGAACGACCTCTCCAGTGGCAGGGTTAACAATCTCTGTTATGTATTGATCTTCCCAAACATGCAAACCATTATGGCAACAACAATCTTGGCCTGTCGTACCAATACCTCCAGTCTCCGTCATGCCATAAATATCAAAACACTCTATGCCTAGGCGCGACTCAATGCGCTTACGAGTTTCATCAGAAAAAGTTTCTGACCCAAATATACCAACTTTTAAATACGGCAAATCGCGATAGTTTGAGGCATCTAGTTTTTCAATAATACGCGGCACATAAGAAACTACACTTACAAACGCTTTGACACGAAAATCGCGCAAAAGTTGTATTTGGCGCTCGGTATTTCCACTAGAAGCTGGCACGCAAAATAGTTCTGCCTTACGGCAACCATGATAGCAACCAAAGCCACCATTAAACAAGCCAAACGTGGGCATAACCTGCAAGGCGTCACCCTTTTCTAGCCCAGCCATATAATAGCACCTAGCCATGCACTCAGCCCATTGCAATAAATCGCCCTTAGTATAGGCCATTACAACGGGAGTGCCAGTAGAACCAGAAGACTGATGAAACTCAAGCAAATCCTTGCGGCTAACGCAATTCATCTTGAGTGGATATGCTTTTCGAAAGTCTTCTTTTGTAAAGAAAGGCAACTTTTTTAAATCATCAAGCGTCTTAATATCTTCTGGAGAAGAAACTCCTCCAAGTACAAGGCGCTTGCGATAAAACTCATTACCCCAAACGCGAGATAGAGATTTTTTTAAGCCCTTAAGCTGCAACGACGCATATTCGTCTCGCGATAAGGTTTCCTTTTCTCTATTCCACATGCTCATCTTAACCAACGTGAGCTCTGCCTAACTGAAATGCTTTTTTATTAACATCAAGAAGCTTCGCCTTTGGCCCAGAAAGAAGCTCTTCAATAGCCTTCATCCAAGCCTCCTCTTCAAACGGGCAAAACTTAGATAAAGCCCCAGCGATAACCATATTCATAGTGCGAGCATTACCTACTTCGTTCTCTGCAATTTTGGGAGCATTGATAAGATTTATTTCTTTAAATGCTCTTGAAAGTGAGCCATCTAAATCTTGAGGCGCACTTTGCATACCAGAAGAAACGGTAACTGGCACAATGTATAAATCATTTACAATAGCCTTACCGCCTTCAGAAAGAATGCCAGCATTACGAAGAGCCTCAACCTTATCGAACGCAACTAAAATATCAGCAGTGCCTTCTTGAATAATCGGGGAGGAAACTTTTTCACCAAAGCGAACTTGACTGGTGACACTACCGCCGCGCTGAGCCATACCGTGAATTTCTGACTTTTTCACATCATAACCAGCTGCCGCTGCTGCACCTGCCAGAATGTCTGCCGTCAAGATAATGCCTTGACCACCGACACCGACTAAACTTACATTTACAGTTTTCATCGTTATCTAAATTACATTACTCTTTCGACCGTAATCTCTGGGTCGATATCATGAAGTCCCGCTTCAATGCCTTGCTTAATTGTAATCATCGCAAACGGGCAACTACCGCAATGCCCGACTAACTTAAGATAAACAACTTTACCTTCAATCTTGACGAGCTCAAGGTCACCACCATCAGCTTGAAGTCCAACGCGAAGTTCTTCTAATTTGGCTTTAATTTTCTCTTCCATAAAATATACCTCGTTTGCTTTTTTTCGTATATTATATCATTTTTTTTTGCGCTTTTTAAGTCCGAATTCACCCAGGTCTAAAGTATCGCGCTTTGCACCTAGGGCGCGATTACGAAAATCTTGATTATTTCAACTCTTCGACCTCAGTCCGAATCGCCCTTTAGAAAGCGACGCTCCAATAACTAGAAAAATTAGCCCAGGCAATAAAAACATCTGATACCTATCGGCGGCACGACTTTCCTCTTCATTTTGCTCTTTTGCAGCAACCTGACGGAGAAACTTCCTATAAATTGCGCCTAATGTTGTTTCTACTGTACTTGCAGTAGCAAGAGGCACATATCGACCATTAGAAGTCTCTGCTACCGCCTTTAAAATCGCCTCTTCCAATTTAACGTTAACTTGTTTGCCTTTGTAAAGCAACGCCTCTCGCCCATCATCCCCAGGAACCGTTGACTCTTTTGTTGGGTCTCCTATGCCGACAGTAAAAATCGGCACCCCCCTTTTCGCCGCAATTTTGGCATTATCTATCGCCTCCTTGCGCAAATCACCACCGTCAGAAATTATTATAATCGCATTGTGATCATCTGCAGCTGGATCTAACGCCTCTAAAGAAGTACGAATAGCGCCACCTATATCTGTCTCGCCTCGCGGTGCACTTTCAGTAGTCATTCTCTCTAATGCACCTCTAAGATAACCGTGATCTGTCGTTAATGGACAAACCAATACACCAGTGTTCCTGAAAGCCACAAGTGCACACCTATCGCCTTCTAATGAATCAATTAAATCGGCGACATCAGCTTTGGCTCGCTCTAATCTATTAGGTCGAACATCTGAAACTAACATAGAACGCGACACATCAATCGCAACGACAACATTCCTGGACTTAGTTATAATTTTTGTTGACGCCTTGCCCCACTGCGGCCGGGAAGCGGCAATAAGCACCATAAATATACCTAAAAGCAAAAATGCCGACTGTAGCCCCCAAACATTGGGAGAATCTCCCATTAACTTAGTCTTAAGATGAACCGCTACAAACTTTGATAGCGCTTTCTCTCTACGAGCTCTAAGAAATGCCCACCACAAGCCTAGCAATGGCACGAGAAAAGCTAGTATCAAAAAAATTGGATAGACAAATCGCATCGCCTTTAACCAATCATTTGTCGTGTACGTTTTCGCCGTGCCATGGCTCAAAGGCTGGCGCCTCTGCTACACCTGCGGCAATTCGTTGGCGAACTGCTTCATAAAGCATAATTGTTGCAGCTGCGCTCACATTTAACGAATCAGCAATACCTAGCATAGGTATACGCACGCGCAAATCTGCGCCATTCATCCACGCCTTACCTAAGCCATACTGCTCTGCACCTAACGCAACAGCCACATTACCAGTAAGTGGCACTTGGAAATGTAATTCTTCGGCGTGAGGAGTTGCGGCAAGAATCTTGAAATTACGCGACTTCAGAAACGCTAACGCCTCTTCGCTCGTAGCCTCTGCCACAGGAACAGAAAACAAAGTTCCCGTAGAAGCTCTAACAACATTAGGGTTATGAATATCAGTTGTGCGATTGCAGACTATTACTGCCGATACTCCTGCCGCATCTGCTGAGCGAAGAATAGTGCCTAAATTACCAGGCTTTTCAATCGCCTCGGTAACTACTACTAGCGCATTCTCTGGCAGGACTAAATCCTCAAGCTTTACTGTTACATGAGGGCCAACCATTAAAAGCCCATCAGGACGCTCCTTATAGGCAATCTTTGTAAAACACTGCTTTGAGCATGTATAAACTTCTGCGCCTAACTTTACGCATTCTCCAACAATTGAATCTTCATTCTCGTTTTTTAGATAAAACTCAGGGCAATGAAAAATCGCAAAAGGTTTATAACCGTGATCAAGAGCACGACGGCATTCTCTATACCCTTCTACTATCATTTCGCCAGCTTCTTCACGCACAGAACACGAGCGAAGCTTTACGATATGTTTTAACTTAGGGTTACTTGTTGATGTAAGTTCCATACAAAATTTCAGATAATCTACTTTGTTAAATCATCATCTATATATTTAATCTGACTCGATGCTTTAAGTTCTTCTACCAGGCTCTGTAAAGCCCTGCCGCGATTGCGATGACGAAGAAGATCTTTAATTGAATTTTGAACATCCACAAGAGTCTTTGGCGCATACTCTGATTTATGCGCTTGATAGAAAGACTCGACCTCTTCCTCTTCAGGCTCTTCAGCTTCAGAACAGGTAAGTGAAACTAGCTTGTTAACTCGAACAGCATCCTCTATGTGCTTTCGAAAATCTTCTTCGCTGATATTTTTTTGAGCCAACATTTTGCGAAGGTTTTCTTCGCCACCAACTTGTGCGATAACTTTTGCAATCTCGTTATCTATATCAATAGCCGAAAGTGGCATATCAAGTTTTTTTGACTCATCCAAAAGAAGCTTCGCACCAATAGCTTGCTCTAGAGCTTTTTCTCTAAGAGTATTTAGCGAGTTTCTTATCTCATCAGACGACATCGAATGAGACTTATAAAAAACCATAAGACGATCAAGTTCAAAATCAACCTTCGCTTGACTTATTTCTTCTCCGTTTACAATCGCTCTTTTCATCTTTATTGACCCAAAAAATTACATAAAAGCTTTTACTTCATCATCTATCTCTGCAATGTCACAAATCCCCTTTTGGACAACATCTAGCGTCTCAAGATTTTCAAACGACTTTGGACGCTTGCCTTCAGGAACTTCGCCAAAGGCCCTCTCGCATGTCTCTGGGAATTTGTACGCTGTAGCCGTTGCCGCTACTACGCACGGAATGCCGTCTTTCCCAAGACCAAGTTTGCGTGCCACAAATGACGAGACTGCCGTATGAGGATCTATAACGTATCCAGTCTCCTCACGCACGCGGCGCATTTCTGAGAGAGTTTCTTCTTCTGTAGCTACACCTGAATCAAACTCTGCAAAGAGACGCTTTTTAGCTTCGTCGTTAAGTTCATACTTACCATTAGCAGCAAAGTCTGCCATAAGGCGAGAAGTTTCAGCGCACGCCTGATGAGTATCACCATTAAAATTAAGTGCCCAAAGAAGTCTTTCAACATTAGAGGAAAGACGGATATCCATGGAAGGCGAGTTCGTAACAGTAAACTTAGCTCCCGGCTCATAAATACCAGTCTTAACAAAGCGCGCTAAAACATCATTTACATTAGACGCAACAACTAACTTACGAATAGGAGTTCCAAGTTGCTTAGCGTACCATGCTGCAAGAATATTGCCAAAGTTCCCCGAAGGAACTACAACATCAAACTCCTTGTCGAGCCTTGCGCCAGCTAACACATAATATGCAATCTGAGGAATAAGCCTACCGGTATTAATTGAGTTTGCAGACGAAAGCGTTACCGATTTTGAGGAGGCCAGTTCAGCCATTGATTTATCTGCGAAAATACGCTTAACTGCAGATTGCGCGTCATCAAAATTGCCGCGGATACCAACTGCGCGCACATTAGCCTCTGATGGTGTTGTCATCTGAAGGCGTTGAATACGAGATACTCCATCAGCTGGATAAAAAACAATAATTTTCGTGCCTTCAACACCTGCAAAACCATGCATCGCGGCGCTGCCAGTATCGCCACTTGTAGCAGTAAGCACTAAAACCTTGCGACCTGAAGCGGAGTAGCGCATAAAAACAGGAAGCATCGAAAGAGCTACATCCTTAAAAGCGCCTGTGCTACCGTGGAAAAGCTCCAAATAAAACAAATCGCCCTTCTTCACTAATGGCACAGCATCTTCTTGAGGAAATCTAGCTAAAAGTCTAGCTATAGCTTCTTCGCGAACTTCTTTAGGAAAATCATCGAAGAAAACGTCAAGCACAAAACGCTCTGCTTGCCCCATGTCTTTCAAGTCATCTAAGGACTCTATTTTTTTCGAGCCTAAAGATTCTGGCAGATAAAGCCCTCCATCAGGAGCTAAGCCTTGAAAGACACTCTCTGGACCATTTGCTACAAGGCCCTTTCTAGTAGAGATAAACTTCATGACAAAACGCCTTCCTTTATTACATCCTGCTCAGCCAAGGTAACGTAACCAGCTTTAGCTAAAGCCTCAAGGGCGATCTGATTGTCGCTGAAACGAAAAACTAAAACAGCTTTCTCTCCCTTGTGAAATGAAAACGCATAGGAGTACTCGATATTTGCGCCTGCTTCATCAAGAACAGCCGTAACGCCAGCCATCCCTCCTGGGCTATCTGGCACACATACAGCAACAACCTCAGAAACCTTCATGGCGTGACCAGCTGAAATTAGGACATCTCGCGCCTTTTCATGGTCATCAACTATCATCCTAACGATACCAAAATCACTCGTATCAGCGAGACTTAAGGTAGCGATATTAATATCAGCTTCTGAAAGCGCACGACAAATTTGAGAAAGTTGACCAGGTCTGTTTTCAAGGAAAATTGAAATCTGACGAATTTGCATATTAGAGCCCCTTAATTAAACATAAATTCGACGACATCGCCGTCTTTCATCTCATACTCTTTACCCTCGGGGCGCAAAACGCCTGCTTCACGAGCACCTTTTTCGCCACCGTATTTAACATAATCATCATACGAAACTACTTGGGCGCGTATAAAGCCCTTTTCGAAATCAGTATGAATCACGCCTGCACACTGAGGAGCCTTCCACCCGCGGCGGAATGTCCACGCACGAACCTCAATTTCACCAGCCGTAAGATAACTAGCTAGCCCCAACGTATGATACGCCAAAGCAATAGTACGGTCTAGAGAACTTTCCTCTACGCCATAGCTTAAAAGAAACTCCTTTGCTTCTTCTGCACTTAAGCCTGCCAAATCCGCCTCCATTTGCGCACAAATAACAACAAGAGCCGAACCTTGAGATTGAGCATATGAGCGAAGAGCCTCTACATGCTTATTACCCTCGCCCGTCACATTGTCATCAGATACATTAGCACAGAAAATAACAGGCTTTTCAGTCAAGAAATGTAGTTCCTTAACAACCTGAACTATAGCGTCTCCCTCCTTACGGGGGAAAGAGCGCACAGGCTTACCTTCTTCCAGGTGCTTTAAAAGTGCCGCGCATGCTTCTGCTTCTGGTCTAGCCTGAGGCTTAGCCTTTGCCTCTTTGCTGATGCGATCGTAACGACGCTGAAGCTGCTCCATGTCAGCTAAAACAAGCTCTGTTTCAATAACTTCTGCATCGCCTACGGGATCAATTGGAGCGGACTTATTTCCACCTTCTTGTACGTGAATAATATCATCGTTTTCAAAGCACCTAACAACGTGCAAAATTGCATCGCACTCGCGAATGTTCGCAAGAAATTTATTACCAAGTCCCTCGCCCTTAGACGCTCCTTTAACTAACCCAGCAATATCGGTAAAATCTACTGTCGCCCTAATAATACGAGGACACTTTGTAATTTTAGCTAGCTCATCAAGACGGGCATCTGCTACTTCAACTACGGCAGAATTAGGTTCTATCGTACAAAACGGATAATTCTCCGCCGCTGCTTGCTGCTTTTTAGTTAATGCGTTAAAAAGCGTAGATTTACCAACATTTGGCAACCCCACTATACCAACTGAAAGACTCATTTATTTTTCTCCTCTGAATCATCCTCACCCTTAAATTTCCAATCTGGAGAAACGGTAAGAATGTTTTCCTTATAATATTCTGCATCAATAACGCGATCTTCTTTAAGTGCTTGAATATAAAGCTTTTCAAGCCTTGCTAAGGTACGCTCTTTTATACTTTTTAATAAAAGCTCATTATGCTCCAATGAAAGGCGTTCAACTTTAGCTAACTTTCTTGTTTGGCGCGGCAAAGACATATCATTTTCAGCTAAATATGAATCTTTAACAAATGCTCTTACGACGCCATTGGAATCTACGATATTATCGTTTTCTCCTCCTACCCACGCTAAATCAGCAGCCGTCTTATCTGGGCGCAAGGTTTTTTCGCGTTCATCAAGTTCAAACTTAAAGCGAATAAGTTCATTTTGCCACGCTTCAAGATCAATCCTAGCCAATTCTTTTAGTTTCGCTTCTGCGATAATCTTCTCACTACGAAGACGCTCTTGCTCCAACTTACTAGCCTGAGCTTCTGCCTCAAGAGATTTAGCTTGTTCAATAGACTTGGCTTTTTCTTTTTCATTCTGAGCCGCCTTAGCTAAGTTAGCGGCAGCTTTTTGCTTTAGAAGCGCTTCTTCTCTAGATGCCTCGGCCGCTTTTGCTTCAGCTTCTTTCGCTATGCGATTTTCTGTTTCCGCCTTGAGTTTTAATTCAGCATTCTCATTTTCCAGCTGCGCCGCCTCTTTGGCATCAGCTTGAGCTTTTGCTCGTAACTCAGCCGTTATGCGCTCTTCCTTAGCTTTGAATTTTGCTGCTTCCGCCGCTTTCCGCTGAGCCTCGGCTATAGCCTCCTCTGAAGATTTAGCTTTAGCCAATTCTCTAGCCGTCACTTCGCTACTCATCGCATTATAAACGAAGGCCACAGCGCTAGCAATTATTGCTAGCGCAACGAGTACTATTGATAAGTTTTTAATATTCATTTAGATGCCTTCTTTGAAGAATCATCCTCTTTAGCTTCTTTTTCAGCGCTATCGATTTCCTTTTGCGCTTCATTTAGTTGCTTTGTCTTTATCTGTTCAACAAGAGCCTTCAATTCTTCTTGACTGCCTTCATCAAGCATCTTCTTTTCCAATTCTTCTTTTTCTTCCTCCTTAAGCTCTTCACGATGCTGCTCTAACCAGAACTTGCGCTCTGCTTCTGACATCTTCTCAAGCGCTTTCGCACGATCCATTTTCCATTTTTCAACAGCAAGACGATTCTGGCGTTCTTCATCTTGTTTCTCAGCTTCTTCTTTTAAGCGACGAAGAAGCTCTTTCTTAGAAACGGGATCCGCAAGTTCAGAATCAGACCAACCTAAACTCTCCCAGGCACGAGAATCGCTGAGTGAGCGCTTGCGACGCAAGGCTTCCGCCTGGGCAGAATCAGCATCATCTAGAACATAAGGAGTCATAAACACAAGAAGCTCCTTACGGGATTCAGACTGAGTTACACTACCAAAGAGCCACTTACCAACCCAAGGAATATCCTTCAAAATCGGAATACCTGTTTCCTTTTCAGATGTATATCTCTCAGTAAGACCGCCTAAAACTACAGTCTGTCTATCGTCAAGAAGAACATCAGCCGTCATCTTACGCGTAAGGGATGTATCAATATTCGCCGTTCCACCATCATCTACTAAAATAGCTTGACCAGCGCCGAGCTGCGAATACTCCTCTTCAACATTAAGCATAACAGTGCCATTAGGATTAATTTTAGGTTTAACCTTAATCTTAATACCAATATCTTTAGAATCATACTTAGGAGTACGAACATACGTTGAATACGATGAAGATGTCTCATAGCCATTAAAGAACTTTCTCGCCTCAGTCGCGTCAATTGTAGCTTCCTTATTATCAACAGTCATAATAATAGGTGAAGCCAAATATTTAGCGCGGCTGTCAGACTTAGAAGCCTGAATAACAGCTGCGAGATTAAGCTTATCAGACTTAAGAAGGTAATTTACTCCACTTCCTATTGGAGTCGCTCCACCAAAATATGCATTTTGAACTGCATTAGACGCTACTTGCATCATATTCTTAAGAGCAGCACTACCTGAGCCACCACCACCACCAAAGCCTGAACTACCATTATTAACAAAACCATCGCGAATTGTCTCTCCATTCTCCCCTTTCTGCTTTCCTCTCAAAACCCAATCAATACCTGTAGCAAGATCATCACCAAGTGTAACTTCAATAATCGCAGTTTCAATCAAAACCTGGCTAAGCTTCACATCCATAGACTCAATAATGCGCTCAACAACAGGCAGAAGTTCCTTGCGAGTCATAACTACTAAGCCATTTATACGCTTATCTGCCAAAACCGTCGTATTATCCTTTGAAAGTTCACCTGTTCCTGGTTCTGTTGTGCGCTTATTGGCTGACATCACGCGCTGTGCACCGCCGCTTGTAACAGAAACGGACCTTCCTGCCTGCGCATTTTGATTTTGATTTTGCTTTGAGGAATTCTTAGAAGTCGGCGCATTACCAATAAGATCGTTAATCATATCGGAAACTTCTTCTGCTTCAGCATACTTTAAACGATAAACTTTAACCTCTGTCTCGGGAGTTGTTTCAACATCAAGCTCCTCAATAACAGTTTTAAAGAAGCTATGATTCGCTGGCGAAGTAATAATAACTAGCTTATTGGAACGTTCATCTGAAAGTATCACTACTTTACCGCGAATAAGCCCCCTATCAGCGTCAGAAATATTAGAAAGTATCGACGACGTGCTTTGTGCTGGCGCTGGCTGAGGAGTATTCGGCTGACGCAGAGAGGTTCTCATACGCCCAAATCCGCCACGCATCCATGGCTGCTGATTATTGTTAGCGGCATTATTTACGCCTCTACCATTTTTATCAAGTTCCTTCTGAGACTCTTCTACGATCTTCTGCAAAACTTGCTGAATATCTGCTGCTGAAGCATTTTTGATTTGATAAATTTTAACTTCTTCAGTAGGCTTTGACTCAACATCTATGCGCTTGACGATTTCAAGCATACGCCTAATGTTAAGCTCGGTATCAGTCACCAGAACAGAATTATTACGCTCGATACCTTGAAGTTTTGCTTTTGCCGAAGCCACCTCTTGAAGAATCTTCATAGCTTCTTCGTAGCTAATGTAATTCAAGCGGATAACCATCGAAACGACTTTACCTGTCTTACCTAAGTCATCAGGATCAACCATAGAAGGCGCGTCTTTACTGGCGGTCGAGCGCGGCACAGCTCTAATAAACTTTTCACCATATGGTTCAAGGTGAACATCGTTCATTTCAAGCACCATCTCAATAGCTTCAATTTGCTCCTCTTTTGTAAGCTTTTGGCCTTTTTCACTCTTAAGAGTTATTGTTTTATCAGCAACTGCTGGATCACGAAGAATCGTTTTATTAACGAGAACAGAGTAAACTTTAAAAACCATCCCCAAATCAGCGCCCACAAAATTCAAATCGCTCTCCTGCTCCTCTCCAGATGCCGCCGAAGCATAAGCTTCTGCTGCAGGCGATACGCCGCTAGCAGCGGCCGCAGAAGAGGGAGAGTTTTGCGGCAAACTCATTGTGGCAGGCTGATTACCCATCATCCTAGAAGAATCTCTATTAAACCTATTACTAAAAAAGCCTCTTCTCCCACCGCCATTACCAAACGTCTGATACGATGGTGGCTGCTGCGCCTGTAAACTAAGCGCAAAGAAAACGCACACAAACAATGATGAAATTATTTTCATTTAAGCTCCCCTTCCGCCTCTTCCTGATTATCAGTGCGCATATACGCGCAAGTTATAGTGAACGAACCTTTTAAGTAACCCTTTTTCTGACTTGGTTTTAAATTGAGACTCTTCATGTCAAACATACCAGTTTCTGAATTCTCTAATTCATACATAAACTTTACTAAAGCATCAAGAGAACCTTCAAAGTTACGAACCGTTATCGTCCGCTCAAGCACATCTCCTGCAGACTCTTCTGGACCAATATCAGTTTGTGCTATTACTATATTGTATTTCGCGGCAAAATCGTCCATCTTTCTAAGCCACGTAGTATCTGTATTATGAGCTTCTAACGAGAACATTGGCATACGCGATTTTTCATCATCATATTCTGAGGCGTATTTGTTCTTTTTAGAAATAAGTTTTACTTCTCTTTCGTATTTTTCAACTTTTTTTCTATACTCTGTCGAAGCCTTTTTCCAAGCCTTTTCCTGGACAAGAAACCAGAACACCGCCACTGCAGCATACAAAACTACTACAATGAGAGTAGCAAAAATAGCCTTTTCCTTCAAACTTATTGACGCGCTCATTTCAAGGCCTCCGAATTTTCGTCTTGATCGGCCATCATGCTCATATCAATCGTAAAAACATGACGATCGCGCGACTTTTTGTCTGAGGGAGAACTTACATTCTCAAAAAAACCACAAACCGAAAGTTTATCCTTAAAATCGAAAATCATAGTTCTTTCATCTGCCTCACCAGAAACGCGCATAGATTCGCCACGACGGAAATCATATGAAGTAACAATAAAGCCATCACCCTCGTCTGGCAAATTCTCAGAAACTGTCCTCATCGCCTCTAGCGCGCCATTGTCGTGATTGGAGTATTTGCGAATAAGATCTACTTTTTTCTTTAATTCGCTTGCCTCATTATAAGCTTTTCTATGCTCTTTCATCAAGTTTGTGCGGTAGTCACTCATCATACCGTACACAGCTGGCACGCCAAAAAGCACCCCAACAATAATAGCCCATATACCACCGGCAATAGCAAGACGTTTTTTTAGCTTTTGTTTAAAGCGCGTCTCTGCCAATACCTCGCGCCAACTTGCAGGTGATAAATCTATACAGTCTCTCTCATCTGTACGCTCTGAAATAGCTTTTAGCACTTCTTGAGTTGTAATCTCACCAATATCTACAACCTCTGCCATTTCTGATAATTGCGACCCATCAAAGCCTGAGACAAATATTGTTTCTAACTTTGCAACACCAAAAGCGTCTTCTGCCTGCATAAGGCTAAGTATAAGCTCATGCATTATTGGCGAACCTTCGCCAAATGAGCTAACTACAACAGGCATCTGGCCATCAAAGACGAATAAAGAAAAACCATCAACAGAATACCAAATAAACACTGAGCGCTTAGACGAGGAGAGTCGCTCGCTTAATTTAGGCCACGCTACTCTTATAGCGCCAATAGGTAGCGCATCTATGCGAACAACATTTAATTTATGCGCATCTAGAAGCTCACCAATATCTTCTGCCGCGCTCTCGGGCAAGGCAGCAACATACATCATCTTACCCTTTTCTAACTCCATGCAAGTCTCATAAGTAAGAGTTAGCTCTTCATCTGGATACGGAGAAATATCATCAAGACAAGACTGTGATGTTTCTTCTAGACTTTGCTCTGTGTCACTCGGAAGAAAAATAAACTTAGACAAGACTCGTGAAAGTGGCACAGCAAGGACAACGTCTTTTGATTTTGACGCGTCCTCTAGAAACACCAATTCACCGCCTATAAAAGCAGCTGTTTTTATATTTTCTGACATTTGAGGATATTATATCAAAAATAACACTCAAGTTGAACTTTTTTTTAATAAAAGCAAAATCAAAATCACCTATCCCTTGCCCTGCTAACTAAGTTGTGATATAATTTTCAAAAAAATTGAAAAATTAGCAAAAAACTAAATGCAAGATTACGTTGAAATACTTGGAATCAAAGCAAAAGTAGCCAAAAACTTTCGCGAAAGAGCCCGTGGACTTATTGGACACAAGGCTCCCCCTCCTGGAACTGGCCTATTAATACCAAAATGCAATGCTATTCATACTTTCTTTATGAGTTATCCAATAGACGCAATCTTTATTAACTCAAAAGGTGAAGCTGTTAAAATTGTGCGCTCAATACCGCCGTGGAAATTTTTTATATGGGGCTCTTGGCGTGCTAAAGCTGTTCTTGAGATAGCCTCTACTTAAAAAGCCCCTTTTCTCGTAACAAATCTATTGCGGCAGATAGGCGCTCTCGTTTTATTCGTTTTTCCGAAGAACCATCATCAAAAAGTAATAATTCTCCTTCTTCTGGTGTTTGCACGATATTTGCTACTCCAAACCCAATCAGGCGAATATTTGTTGGTGGCAGCGCATCAAAAAGCTCAAGAGCTGCTTTTCTAAATGCAAAATCGTCACGCGCAGGCCTTTCAAATTGCATCTGCCTAGTAATGGTTTTAAACGACGTCTCTCTAATCTTAATTCTAGCCGTCTTTGCCCAGCGTTCACGCTTCCTAAATCGAAAGCCTACCTCTGAGACTAGTTCAAGAAGTTTTTCTCTAACTATCCTTAAATCAGAAACGTCAATTGAAAAAGTATGCTCTGCGCTTAGAGATTTTTCATCTGTCTGCTCATAATAAACCTTGTCATCTGCTCTTCCATAAGCCGACTCGACTATCGATTCTGGCAAAAACCCTGGGCATTCTTTTGAAATTCGCTGAATATCACCACATGTTTTTATCCCATAGCATGCTAATTGACTAGCTGTTTTTGCGCCAATACCCCAAATAACACCTACCGATTTAGAAGCTAAATATTCAACAATTTTTTCATCTTCATACGGCATTTTAAATAACCCATTAGGCTTACGTTCTTCAGAGGCGATTTTCGCCAAGAGCCTATTTGTTGCAATCCCTACGCTGCAAGTAACATGGCATTTTTCTTCTACTTTCTTCCTAAGTTCCTCACCTAGTCGCTCCGCGTCTTCGTAATCTTTAACTGAACCGGTAATATCAAGAAACGCCTCATCTATTGAAACTCCCTCCACATATGGTGTAAACGAATTAAACACCTCAAATGCTTCTGATGAAACCTTTTCATACCTCTCCATTTGAGGAGGCGTGAAAATAGCATGCGGGCATAGCATATATGCGCTACGACTAGGCATTGCCGAATGTATACCATATTTACGAGCCTCATAGGAGCAAGTAGAAACAACACCGCGTTCATTTGGTCCAGAGCCAACTATTAAAGGCTTACCGCGCCATTCTGGATGAAGCGATTGCTCTACGGAGGCAAAAAAAGCGTCCATATCGACATGCAGAATTATTCGCTTTGAACGCTGTGACATCTTTATAAGTTAGTCTTCTATTTCGACTTTACGCCGCAACACTTTTAATTCAGAGCGCTCGTGCTTATCTTTAAGCATCTTATCTTTTTGTCTACGACTACGGCGGCGCTTTTGTCTGCGCACCTTCTCACGTCGCGATTGCTCGGCAGTCTTTTTATTTTGTTCTTTTTCTAACACTGCTTCTGCAATAGCCCTCCTGGCTAGCCAGCGATTAGTCTGACGGCTTCGAGTTTGGCCACATTTTATAGAAATATTACTAGGCGTATGTAAGAGCCGAACAGCAGAAGATGTTTTATTCGTCTTTTGACCACCTGGGCCTCCGCCAAGAATGAAAGACTCCTCAAGATCTTCCTCGTAAACAAACGCCTCTTGCATTAGGCGTTTAATAGACTCTATTTTCTCAGGGCTAATCACAACTTAAGAATCATAAAATATCCTGCCGCCATCAACTTCTATGCGTTCTGACTTAGGATATTCAAAACAAGGTGAATTTTCAAGAACCTCAACATACTTCGCCGCGTCGATTTTTGCCTGTTGCAAATCATGAAGAGCATAATTGCCGCAGTTAACTGCTGTAGCACCTGGCACTTCGCCTTCAAATGAAGCTAGATGCTGAAACGCGCGTAGGAGAAGTTTGGCTATTTCTTCGGGGCGAGGCGCAGACTTAACAATAAGATAACAGCCAGTAAGGCACCCCATAGGACCGAAATAGATAATTTCGTTTTTCCACTCTGGGTCATTGCGCAAGAAGGTTGCCACAACATGCTCTATAGTATGCATCGAAGCAGGAGTAATTGGCGTATCGATATTAGGCCTTTTCATACGAATATCGAACGTTGTCGCCGCGTGCCCTGAAATATCATCTGTACGCGATACATACACACCTGGAAGTATCTTAGTGTGATCAACTTGAAAGCTAGGTATTAAATCCATTGTGATTTTAAGTTAAAGTTTATCAAAGCTTGTTTCGCTGTATTTTGCCGCTGATTGTTTTAGGCAACTCATCGGCAAAGACAACAATTCGCGGATACTTATACGGCGCAGTGTGCGCTTTAACGTAATCTTGGACATCCTTTTTAAGTTCTTCCGTACCTTGAACATCCTTAACGAGTTTAATCGTAGCCTTAACCACCTGTCCTCTAACTGGATCCATCGCGGCGGAAACACCACACTCTAAGACATATGGCAATTCCATTATAACATTTTCAATTTCTGCTGGGCCGATTCTGTAGCCTGATGATTTGATAACATCATCTGCGCGGCCGACATAGTGATAATAACCATCTTCATCCTTCCACGCCAAATCGCCTGTATGATACATGCCGCCACGCCAAACCTCGTCAGTACGCTCTGGGTCTTTATAGTAGCCTAAAAATATACCAGGCTGAGGTTTCTCTCGTTTAGCGCGAATTACTATCTCACCATGCTCACCGGGAGGAACGCTGTTGCCGTCTTCATCGACAAGATCAACGCCATATGACGGCACAGGCTTGCCCATGGAACCAGAACGAGGCTCATCGCCCAGTAGATTACCTAACGAGAGCGTTGTTTCTGTTTGTCCAAAGCCTTCATATATCTTTAGGCCTGTGGCGCGTTCAAATTGAACTACAACTTCTGGATTTAGAGATTCGCCTGCTGTTGTAGCGTGACGGATTGTAGTTAAATCATATTTTGAAAGATCTTCCTTAATTAGCATCCTATACATCGTCGGCGGTGCGCAAAATGTAGTTATAGAATACTTTGCAAACATTGGAAGAATCTTCTCAGCATCAAAGCGCGAAAAATCATACGTAAATATCGCCGCTTCACAAAGCCACTGTCCGTAAAGCTTACCCCAAAGAGCTTTGCCCCATCCCGTCTCAGAAATCGTAAAATGAAGACCGTCACGTTCTGCCAAATGCCAATACTTAGCCGTCACATAATGGCCCAAAGCATACTTATAACTATGTAGTGCCATCTTTGGATAGCTCGTTGTTCCACTTGTAAAGAACATAAGCATTGGATCGTCGCCACCAGGAGCGTCAATGGGGCGCTTGTAGACAGAGGAATAGCCATGTATCTCACTATCAAAAGCACGCCAACCTTCACGCTTGCCATTTACAATTATCTTTAGCCCTGCGCTGGCACCCTCGCGCTCAGCCTGCTCTATTTGCTCACTTGTAATACCGTCGGCTGTACAAAAAACAGCCTTAACATCGCCTGCCTTAAAGCGATATACAAAGTCATGTGCCATAAGCTGATTTGTCGCAGGTATTACCACCGCACCAATCTTATGACAAGCTAGCACAACTGGCCAAAACTGGAAATGACGCTTTAGAACAAGCATCACTTTATCGCCTTTGCCGATACCTAGTGAAGTAAGATAGTTTGCCGCGCGATTAGAATCTTCAGACATATCTTTAAACGTAAACCTACGTTCTGTCATATGATCTGAAATATGAAGCATCGCAAGTTTCTCCGGGTCGCGAGCTGCAATTTCATCAACGATGTCAAATGCGAAATTAAAACGTGATTCGTTCTTAAATGAAATGCTTTCAAGCTTTCCTGTCGAATCTTCTTTGGCATCAATAAATCTAGATGCTACGCCCGCGGCAACTTGTGGGCGATGATGAACAGGTTGTGCAGGCATTGAGATAGCTTCATCTCGATCATCGGCCATAACCATTGCCACGAATGTACATTTACCACCACCTACAGCAATCATGCCATGCGGCACTGAAGAACGGTAGAAAGCGCTATCGCCTGGCCCAAGTATCTCAACATGGTCACCGACTTGTATTTTAAGAGTACCACTTAAAACATAGTCAAATTCCTGGCCGGCGTGGGTACTGGTCTGGATAGGTAAATTCTGAAGTTTCTCATCGTATTGGTAAGTTACAAAATAAGGAGTTGCAAGACGATTACGGAAAAGCGGAGCCATATTGCGAATTTCAATACCTTGCTCTCTAGCCGTCACTACGCCTTCCCCGGCTCTTGTTACTTGCAAAGCGGAGAGTTTCGCCGAATGCCCCATTAGTAGAGCAGTTAAATCAACGCCGAAAACAAGAGCGCATTTATGAAGAAACGAAAAAGAAGGATCACTCTCAGCCGATTCAACGGCAGCATATTCTTCCTCGGTGATACCAGTTAGCGAGGCCATTTCCGAAATAGAGTAGCCTTTAATATCGCGCATCTCTTTTATGCGCTCTGCCATGCCTTTTAATGTCTCGCCTGTATCTTTTGTATTCATCTTATTTCCTCAATAGAAAACCCCACTCAAGTTTTGAGCGGGGTCTTTCTTCTTTTGATACTGTCGTGATTTTCTCTCAACAACAACCGAAGACCCCGCGACTTGCAATCGCAATGGTAATAATAATGGAGCTAATAATAATGTTCATTACTTCGGTTTACCTATCTTAATATCTAAGATGATTGGTGGAGATAAGGGGAGTCGAACCCCTGACCTTCTCAATGCCATTGAGACGCTCTACCAACTGAGCTATATCCCCGTCGTTAAGTAGTAGTTTATCAAAAACAAAAAATCTAGTCAACGCATTTTTTGTCACTTTTTCTGATTTATCCCAGTTTTCAAAAAAGCCCAATAAAACCCTATAAAAATTTATTTTCACACCCTTTCTTTTTCGTCGTAGACTTTTTCATCTGAAGGTGCTTTTCAGGCGCAAGAGCCGTTTTCTTGAAGGCTTATGGTGCCTTGATTCTGGAAATGAGCCATCGGCCATCGATCTTCTCAAGGTGCGCAAGAAACTTCTCGATCTTCGATTCGTACCCTGACCACGCCACCTCAGTCCCAGAGTAGTCAATATAGCCCTCGACTCTGGCTTTGTCACCTTCAACGCCTATTTGAAGATCACGGAACGTCACAACAATTTTCGCCGCCCCGGATCGGAACGCCAACAACCCACCGGCAATCTCATTGCGTGAATAGGTCGTTTTCAGTCCATGTCTCAAATCAACGACCATACACCCGTTCTTAAAATAGCGGGCAAGAGACTGTGACTTCGCGGCACATTCCATAACGGATTCACCTGGCTCCTTCAAAGCCATCTTCTCGATGGCTGCAAAAACACGCTTAATCTGCGCCTGTTCGCTGTACGTGAAAAGCCACAACACCACGGCGGCTATGAGAAAAACAGCATAGACTATCGCTCGACGCATCGTCATGAATATTCTCCTCCCATCATACAGGCCCTTTTAAACCTTGCACCGCAAGTATCGGCAGACCACCTACTTCTTCACCTTCCGCGTGAGAAGTTTACGCCCACTCAAGGGAGATTTGGCGTAGGGCTGCGATTCTCTAGACCGACACACGCTCCCCGCACGGTAGCATCAAGGTTCGCAAAATCCGCACATGCCTCAAGTTTTGCGGCCTCGCGCTCTCCGCCCGCCGGCAACAGCACAAACGAGCCCTTGCGCGAAATGCCGTATCTCGTCGCCGCAGAAGGCGTATCCGCTCCCGATAGGTCGATACGCTCCACCGCAAGTGCCGCGCCCAAGCCGTCGGCCCACTCCTGCGTCGAAAAAACATCCTTCTCAAGCCGCTGACAACGGCGGCACGACTCCGAGGTGAAAAAGAGAAGCTTGGGCCGCGCGAGAAAAACCGTCTCGCACTGCCGCACGCCAAGCTCGCGACTCCTATCGCACGGTGCGGCAGAGGCGGCAATCATCCGGCAACGCCCCGCTACTGCCATGATGTGTCCGTCGGAGCCAACTTCGGTGAATGCGTCGCTATCTAAAGGAACAACGGCCGTGACTGACGATTTTGCAGGCACGCTAACCTTCGCGAAGCCGCGCAACGAAACAATCGGAGCGCCGCGCCCCGAATTGGGCGTCTCGACATAGATCTGCACCGTTTCAATAGCATCGCGTTCGGAATTATTCTCAAGCTGGACGGATACCGAGCGCGCATCATCGGCTACCTTCACCTCGCGGTACGCGCAGCTTGCATACGAAAGGCCATAACCGAACGGAAGCTCGATGCCGTCCTTCTGATAGCGATAGGTACGGCCTTCCATCGAATACGACTTAAACGGCGGCAGAACCTTCTCGGAAACCGGAAATGTTATCGGCAAACGCGCAGTGAAGTCGGCCTTGCCTAAGAGAAGATCGGCAAGCGCATGACCGCCCTCCTGACCGCCATACCACGCCATCACCACCGCATCAGAAAGCGCGAAAATCTCGCCTGTCGCCACAGGGCTTCCGCCGGTAATGACGGTGACGAGTTTCGCCTTCTTGGAGCGGTTGTTACACGAGCGGCGCAGATTGCGGAGGAACTTGAGCTGCCCAGCCGGCAGTTCCAGCGTCGCACGATCGCCGGCACTGCCAGAAGAGGCGAACGCATCCCCCTCCTCGCCCTCGAAGACGCCCGTCAGGCCGACTACAGCGATGACAACTTCATCCTCTACCCAAACGCCAGGAGCCCTGTCAGCTGGCATACCGTAGTAGTAGCCTGGCCAGTAATGAATGCCTGTCGCGGGCGAGACGACATCCGCTAAACCCTCGAGATATGTCACAAGATTGGGTGAAAAACCGTAATAATTGCCCATCAGCGCAAAGCCATCCGTCGCTCCCGCGCCCATGACGGAAAATGACTTAAGTTTCTTCTCGTCAAGCGGCAACACGCCGTCGTTCTTGAGTAGCACCATCGACTCACGCGCCGCTCTACGGGCGAGCGCGACGTGCTCTGGCGAACAGAGCTTCGCGGGATCAGCCTTGTACGGACAGTTTGGATCTGGTTCAAGAATGCCAAGCCGGAGACGAGTCGTGAACATACGCACGACAGCCTCGTCGATAGTCTTCTCGTCTAGCAGATTCTGTTTGACAGCCTTGCGGAGCGCCCTGAAAGAGCTGCCACATTCAATATCCAAACCGCTATTGAGAGCGCGAGCTCCCGCCGCCGCGGCAGTTTTCTCGAGCGCATGCCCGTTATGAATGTCGGTCACCGCGCCGCAATCGCTGACAACGTGCCCCTTAAAGCCGAACTCGTCGCGCAGAATATCCTTCAGCAGTAGCGGACTGGAGCACGCGCTTTCGCCATATACCCGGTTGTACGCGCCCATAACCGATTCGACGCCACCCTCCTGCACAAGCGCACGGAATGCCGGCAAATATGTCTCGTACAGATCCCTGCGGCTAGGTGCCACATCAAAGGAATGGCGCAGTCTTTCGGGGCCTGAATGGACGGCATAATGCTTCGCGCAGGCCGCCGCCTTGAGATAAACTGGATCATCACCCTGTAGCCCACGTACAAACGCAACACCGAGACGCGACGTCAAATATGGATCCTCGCCCCACGTCTCCATTCCGCGTCCCCAACGCGGATCGCGGAATATATTTACATTCGGGCTCCAGAATGTAAGACCGGCGCAGTTACCACGGCGACCGATTGACTGCGCGGCCTCATATTTAACCCGTCCCTCGTCGGCGATTGCGGTAGCCACGGTTTTTACAAGTGAGGGATCGAATGAGGCGGCTAGACCTATGGGCTCGGGAAAAACCGTCGCCTTACCGTTGCGTGCAACACCATGTAACGCCTCGCTCCACCAATCGTATTCGGCGATGCCAAGCCGCGGTACAGCAGCAGCCTTGTTCATGAGCTGCGAGATTTTCTCATTCAGCGTCATCTGACCGACAATTTCCCGCGCCCGCGCCCTGAACGCCTCAATCCGCTCCTCCGGCGTAGCTGCTACCCCTGTAAACGAAAGGACGAAACTGGAGACAGCGACGATGAAAAATCCTCTACAGACAACAAGAAAACAGCTCATAATAATAATAATTTCCTTAACTTTAGAGAATACGCACAGAAAAACCAGGAACGTAAACTACTTCATAATCGCCATCACTATTTTGCTCAATAGCAACACTTCCCATAAGCTTAAACCTTAAAGATTCGTCTTCTAAAGGATTCTCAGGAAATTTAGTCCCTCTTTTTGCATAAATAATGCCACTTGGTGAGGTCGCTTCTCCTTCTACTTCGCCTGAAGGAGTTTCCAAGGAGCCTGTATAGTAACCTCCAGCAAGAATAAGAGAACCTAAAACGCTAAAATTGGAATCTATCTCTTTACCTAAGGCGTTTATAATTACTCTTTTCCCATTACTTATTTGAACATCTGTTGTCGACAATGTGGGGGCAGCCCAAATACCCCCGGAAAAACTCGCACTTACAGGAGTAAATATGTCATTAACGAGATTAACTTCAAGATTGTTGTTATTATTAAGCAAATCTATCACGCTAGAAAAACTCGTATAAAAATTTTCACCCACTTTAGCAACATTTTCACCATTAAGAGAAACTTCTGTACCTAAATGAACATACGCATTTTCACAGGCTTTATCAGCCGGTATTATTGTACTTTTAGTACAATCAATAAATGTTCCACCATTGATGTATGTATTTGCCTGTGCTTGTTTTACACTAGAAGCGTTGCCACTATCACTCGGGGCTGTTTTAACATCTGCAAAAAATTGACACCCATTTGCTGTTATATCATTAACTGTAACTTTCGTATTTCCATTATAATACCTTTGCTGCAAGTGCGCGCCTATCAAACAGCCCTTAAAAATGCCGCCGTTGATAATGCATTCTGGCGTATATCCATTGGCAATTATCGCACAATGCTTAAAATTGCCATCCCCAATTGTAAGTTTCCCTTGTGCAGTATTTTTGTCAGAATAACAACTACGAATTTGGATGGCCGCACGTTCAAATTCACCTCCAGTAATATTAATTGTAGGATATGAGTAATAATACGACGCTCCATCACCACAAACACCAGCTATTGTCCCGCCCATAAAAGTTCCGCCTGAAATATTTATGGTAATTCGAGTATCTTTAGTTATTTTAGATGAACTATAAATATATGCTCTAAAAGTACAATTTATATAATTACCACCTTCAACATCCATCGTAGCAGTACCATAAGGGCAAACATTACTGCCATTAGGATTGTTATTATTGGCTCCTAATTTACAGTTAGAAAAATCACCTCGAAGAATAGTTGTTTTAGGCTCATAACTTGAACTACCGATAAAAGAATAAATATCACAATTTTCAAACTTAAGTATAGAAGAATCTCCTTCTCTACCAATCGTCAACTTACTGCAATTTCCATTATACGATCTTATATCACATCCATTAAAAATACCACCGTATATATTCATCTCATCATACATCGATGTATGGTATGGGCGAACATAACATTTAACAGAATTAAATTGGCCGCCGTTTATCTCTGCTACTGTCTTAATCGCACTATTATTAGGCTGCGTATGCGTGCGAGATAAAATTACGCCACCTTGAAACTCTCCGCCATTTATCGTTACTTTACTATTATAATCAAATGCAAATAACTCACAATTTAAAAAAGTACCTCCTTCAACTGTTAATGTTGAAGTTTTCGTACTCGTACTTTTTGCAGAAAACGTAATACCCGAAAAATTTCCACCCGAAATAATCAACTTAAAACCTTCAATAATGCAGAAGTTTTCTCCAGCATCTTTTCCAATTGATGTATAATTTCTTAAGCCTACTTTTGACGATAAAGTATATTCCCCACAGTTAAGCGTAACTGTTTTACTGCCAGATATAGAAAAAGCGCTCTCTAATTCAATATCTTTCGTTAAAATAATCGTTTCTTTATCTTTAACTTGAGAAAACGCGGCAGAAAGCGAAGTGTACCCCGTTTCGCCTATTCGTGCTACTATTTCATCTGTATTGTCTGCTCGTAAGAAAAATGCATTTAACGCAAAACAACAAAATAAAACTCTACTTATAAACTTCATTAAAACCCTCCTAACCCAATGTGTGTGCACAATTATAGCATTTTGTTTTTAAACCCGTATCAAACCTCTCTTTACCAGTAGTATCAAGATGCTTAAAGCGGGCATTACTTGATAATGATTGCCATTCCCCTAACACCGCTATATTTCTTCCATATCCAGGTAACACCGATATTCGCATCAACATTACCCGGAAGAGTAAACGATGAAACATAGTTATTGGTGATATTAGGTCTATTACTCAAGACATACCCTCTACAGAGATATGGCTGCCCGTCATACTCTGTGTACTTACGAGGCGCAGTAATGACGATTGGCTCGCCCGTGTCGTACTCGTGATAACCGTATGAAGGAGACATGGTCTCGGCCTTCGCTACTGCGTAAGGTAGATCCATTATACCGAGCGAAATTTTGCCGCTCTTCACTTCAGCCTCATACGAGACGAGAGCTGCCTTACGCTGAGGACTATTCTCGCCGTTAATAAAGTTCAACGCAGCATAGCCATTTGGTTCTGGCGCACTTCTACCAAATACATCGCGATACTCACTAAGCGCATCTTTCTTCTCGTTGTCGGTCATCACATCTTTATAGTAATACTTAGCACCAACATTTGACGCGTAGAGCCACGCATTCTCTAAAAATGACGGATACTCAATGCGAAACTTATAGTCACCCGCTCCGCAACCCCAGAACGTCCAAGTAGAAGTATTTCCTACTGTAGGCGGAAAGTAATGGAATCGTATCCACTTGCAAGCTTTCGCATTGTAGAACTGTCTTATAGCTACTCCTATATCACCAAGGAAGTTAAAACTAACACAGGATTCAAGAAATTGGAATGTTCCTCCAGCAGTCGTAGTGAAACTCTCTGGTAGAACAAGACTTGTTATTAACTTACTTCTTGCCGTAGCAGATTCTTCACCAAGAAGATTTTCCGTATAACCTGAAGATGTAAATCTATAGAATTCGTAAGAGTTTCCATCAAGATCTTTTACCAGCCCTGTCATATCAAGGGCACTAGCGGAGTCAGGCGTTAAATGAGACATGCTAACGGGTATTGAAATTTTTACTCCACTACATGAAACATTGTTAAAGACCCATCTTGGACCAGTTACTCGTAGCACTCTTGCCTCGGATGGTAAATATAACCATGTCGCGTCAAAATCATTTGGCACAAAAACGGCTTTGTATTCTGGTATATTGTCGCCGGAAGTGTAAGTGACAGTAGGCGAATAAACCTTTTCTGACGTATCTAAGCCAGATCCGCTCGCCCAGCAGAGAAACCTGTAACCCTCAGAAGGTGTAGCGTTGAGCGTGAACGAGGTGCCGTTTTTAACCCATCCGGCTTCGCTGACAGTGCCGCACTCGGACAATGTGTCGCCTGGCGCCATTATAGAACTTGAAATTTTATACTGCTCCTCCCAGTGCCAGACCAACTTCATTGTACCTTCAACCGTGATAATAGCTTTAGTCAAAGACTCTCCCTCAACACTTGTATTAGCTGAAGAGCGAACAAAAACTTCTTCGCCGTCTACTATACGATAAAGATCCCACCCTAGGCAATATGCCCTCTGGTCAGGTTCATTGTTAATAAGCGCAAACTCAGGTGCGGTGGATGCAATTACATCACCTTCCAAAACAGATGTGTTAGCACCATATGATATCACATCTGCAGCAAAATCCGTGGGGTCACCCACAATAGAAACACCAAAGCCAGTCAACTTAACTATCCTATCTGCCGTTGCGAAGCTCGCATTCGTCATCATTGCATAGTCTGCCGCGATACGGGCCGCGCTTAATGGTTCGCGCGATACTCTCACCTCGTCTGCAATAGCACGGGCCTTACTTGCAGAGCCGCAAATCCTAACTGGTGTATCAAATCCTCCGATTTCAGCGCCATATGTATTACTCGCAAGATTAGCACCGTTTCTATATACCTTTATGTTATGACCATCTGTCGAAGCAGTATAATATATCCAAGTAGTCACGTCTGAATTATTCCAAGTAGGTGAGAGAGAAGATACATTTTTGCCTGTATAGGATGACTTACCATAGTAGAACGGGTAACTTGTTTCTTTACTACCCCATTCAAAGCCCCACCCATAACGACGAGTGGTATCTCCAAATGTAACAACATTATCAAACGCCTCAAGTCCTGCAGTATTTTTGACAAAAGAGTCCCACTTACACCAGTACGATACGGTGAAAACCTGCGGCATATTATCGTATATCGCCTCGTATCTATAAAGCCCCTTCTTTGAGGCAAGATAGTGACACGGAATGATTCTCGTTCCCTTGCCAATTTTTGCGTCGGCAACGTTTGGCACACCTTTTAATACGCAGACAGCAGTGTTACCACGCGGAGAAGAATCAAGCTCACCTTGAGCTCCTCCCTTACCGTTCATGTGCCACACTGCCAGATAATCGCTCCAAACCTCGCTCGGTGGCAAGTTTTTAGCAGGCGTCCTGCGCCCGTAGCGCATATAAAGCTTCGTGTCCTTGCCGGAAAGTACGGGGAGTTTAACCCATATAAGCGATGTCCCGTTGACATTCCATTCATCAATCTCGAACGGAAGGCGGTTTGAAAAATTCTCTTCTGAGCTAAACGCAATATCCGCACCATTTTCGAGGCAATGCGAGTAGGAAAATCCGCTAACTGTAGCCTCTGAGAGCCTTATCAATACAGGCACATTGGCAAGCTGCTCCGAACCATTATAACCACTAATCGTCCACTCCACGGAGTAGTCAAATAGACCATCATCTGTAGAGCGCCACTCGCTATGCGCCATGGGGCCTGCGATAAACTCTCCTTCGCCAGAGACATTGCCAAAGAACGATTCTGTCACATTGTCATAAAGCCCTACCTCGCCAGTTTCAGCGATCTTCACGGGAACAAAGTCTCTTATTAAATCTCCCGAGACAGAGTCATATATCTTGAAGTACCAAAGTCTCGCATTGCAAGGTTTAGTCTCATAGCCAGGGGTGTTGGCATTAAAAATGTAGAAATTATTCTGCGATACAAACGACTCCTCCGTGTGGCCACTTGGGTATACATAGTTATTCACCTTAAAAGACACTACACCATTAGAACGCAGATAAGTATGCGTAGAAGGTCCTGCTGATAAAGTCCCGTTAACACTTCCTTTAATATTCATATTCGACATTACGCTGTACCAGCAATACCCTGTATCGGGCAGTAGCGCTTGTGAGCCGCTATAACATGTCTTTATGTAGGCATTGGTACCATACACACATGTTGAAACCACCTTCATCTCGTTTACGCCGACAGCATCACCGCCACCGTATAGCGAATAACTAGTCTCATTATCTTTAGTCTTCGAAGGCGCAGTTATGCCGCAGGCAAGCGGTTGAATACGTGTGTCTACATTATTCATACCAGCAACCTTTACACCAGTATCAATCCACTCGCGACCTGTCGATTCTATCCAATCAAGCGCAATATAGCGTACACTCTGGGATGTCTCGAAAAAGACTGCTGTCACGCTGCGCGGACAGTCCATAGGCAACGTAAGCGTCGGGTTAGACACATTGACATCTTCTGGAATATCGCCTTGCCAGCGCAGAAACCTATAACCTGCAGCAGGTGTTGCGACGATTTCGACATCTTGCGCAGCATCGTAAAGCCCGCTTTCTAAAGAAACGCTACCAGAACCCTCTGTTGAGATAGTAAGAAGATTCTTCGTTTCCACAATCCACTCGAGACGCGAGCAGAGCATCGTCGCCTTATCGAGCGTACAGATATACTCGCCGCCAGAGCCAGAAGCAATTAAATCACCGTTCTCAGCATAATGCGAATATCCAATAACCGCAAGTGTGCTAGACGGGCTTGAAACTCCCTCGTTCTTAAATGTGACAGTAGAGCCGTCGGAGGCAACGAACGCTTCGGAGTGTGTTACTATCTCGCCAGGAGCAGTGAGATTTTGTACCTTCATCACCACGTTGTTTGCATCTAAAAAACGCACCTTGTCAAGCTCGCGATTAAACTTTTTCTCCCAATCTTCAAGAACGCGATTATATATTCTAAACGCATAGTAAAGAGTCTTTGAGTAATGTTTTTGGTAAGCACCTACCATTACGATATCCGTTGACGGAAAAATCTTTGACGATGGATTCGTGTGTACTATAGGGTCGTCGTTAAATGCTAGATGCGAACCTACAGCATCAACCGTTATTGTAGCATGCACATCTTTATTAAAATACTGCTTAGTATCCGCATTGATAAGGATATCTGAGTTGCTTCCCCATGCTGTGTCGTATGCCTGCAGACGGTGAAACGCGCCTTTGTACGACGGCGATTTCGCATCATCCTCGCCCATTTCAAGCGTCACGTAGCGATGATTAGACAGACCTCCGAGATGAAAATATCCGCCATATTGCTTGTACTCCTTTGGATGGAGAAATATCTCTGCAGTAAGAGATCGGGCCCTAAGAGCACGTAAAACAGCAGGGAAGGCATTTGAAAGTGCAATTTCATTTGAAAAATCTGCGTATTTTGAACTCCATGTAACGGATTTTTGAGAAGATCTTTTCATTGCACCATTACCCACAAGTTCTCGCCAGTAAGGAGAAGACGTGTGATTCACATGAAGATCTGCGCCTGTATCAGGGTCTACACCGTTATTGGCTATCGCATCAAGATGAAAGATAAGCCCATCTTGGATATACGACTTCGCATTTACCGCAAAAGCGCATTCAACTGCCGCTACGGTTGCAAACACGGCAAGAAACAAATTAAGAATACCATTTTTCATATTTAACCTCAATTTACATTGCAATCTCTCAAATTTTATCAAAATCCCTAAGCTTGGTCAAGAAGCTTCTTTCTGGGAAATAAAACCACTAGGTTATATAGAAAGTGTCTTTTCTATTTGACAAACTATGAAGTCTATAAAGAGTAGTTAATAGGGCGAAACATCTATCGACCTATTTACAACAAATATTCAAAATTATTCGGCTTAAAGGTTGTGAAGATGAAAGGCTCAAGAAGCAACCCTCATTTTTCGTATCCCAAACAGTAGACTAAAATATTACCTAATAAACATCAAAAAGTAGACCTGCTTTTCTATGTTCTGGCATAAGTAGTTTTTGACAGGATTGGCAGGATTCTTATCGCAGCATAAATCTTGTTAATCCTGTCTAAAAATATCCCTATGCTAAAAATGAGAATTATGTGCGGAAAAATCTCATACTAATATTGCTTACGCTAACTGGGAGATTTGGAGTTTAGGAGATTCGGAGAAACTTGAAGAAAATCAAATATACCTCTCAAAAACAACAATTTATCAGAATAATGAGAATTGTATGCGGAAAAATCTAATTTAAAAGTTTTGCAAAAAATCCTCCGAATCGCGGCAGAATAAGAGTGCCTAGCATTACAAATACAAAACCAATCACAATTTAAGAGCGATTAAGAGCGAGAACTGGCACATAAATCTGTCCTGTACAAAATAACAATATCATGAACAAAGCGCAACTTTTCTAGCCCCCCTAAAATACGCATAAGTCCAAGCCCCATCGCCATATAAGTAAGAAATGAAGCGATACAAAACGCAAGACCTCCTATTAACCTCGCCTTGCGCTTTCTACCACCAATATTGTTAAGTATATCCTTTTATCAGCTATCTCGCCTTCATAAAGCGTCACCAAAAGCGCCAAAGACCATACTTAACAACTATTACACCTAATGCAAAATTTGTAGTAACATGGGCTATTATCGCTGATTTCAAAGAAACCTTAATACTCAATAAACCATACACTATACCTGCTAATGCTCCTGCTAAATATCTATCATGCTCAATAGCAAACAACGCAACCATCCACCAAAAGCCAGCAAAACCTAAAAGCCACTTACGAAAGAATAACTCTTCTGCCACAGCAATAATAAAAGCACTACCAACTAAGCGCGCTAATGTTAGCGGCCACCCACAAACTGACGGGTCATAAAAAGAAGGAGCATTATTAGTTTGCGAACCAATAACGAACCACTTCATGTAAAATGAAGATTGCTCTGGCAACACCCAAAGAGCAAGAACTAATACCCCTGCTCCTACACCCCAAAGACAATCCTTTAGAGTTGGAAGCGTAAACTTAAAATACTTAAAAACAACATAAAAAAGCACCACCGCTGTCACCAACGATCGTATCGCATACGACAGAGCCCCTGCTGGCAATAGCGCCATAATTGCCATCCACACGGCATACGGCACAATCTGGGGCAGCGATGGCTTCACTTTATTTAATAATGCCTACTTTTGTTAATGTGTTTTTAAGGATTTCTAACCTTGCGTCATCTGTTTCGCAAAGTGGCAAGCGCATATATCTTTCTATTTTACCCATAAGCCAAAGTGCTTCTTTCACCATAATGGGATTAACATCAATAAAAAGATTCGTGAAAAGCTCATAATACTTTATATGCAAATCACGTGCCGCGGGAAGATTTCCTTCTAGCGCAAAACGCACCATTTGGCTCATCTCAGCAGGTATCACATTAGAAGCAACAGAAATAACTCCAGATGCACCAACGGAAATCATCGGCAAAGTCAAAGAGTCATCGCCTGAAATAACAGTAAACGACGGCAGTGCTCTTTTAATAGCACTTACTCTATCAACACTACCTGCAGCCTCCTTAACAGCTACGATATTTGGATGTTTAGCAAGCCTACAAATAACATCAATAGGTATGTCTCTGCCTGCCCTGCCTGGCACATTATAGAGAACTACCGGCAGACCTAAATCTGCAATCGTCATAAAGTGGCGATAAAGGCCCTCCGCATTTGGCTTATTATAATAAGGCGTAACTTGAAGCGTCGCTTGTGCTGCACCTTCTGCAATCGCTGACTTTGTAAGCGAAACTGCTTCGGCGGTAGAGTTTGAACCTGTGCCACAAATTATCGTCACGCGTCCTGCTGCATATTCAGCTGTCTTAGCAACAACCTTTTGATGTTCAGGATGATCTAGCGTTGGCGACTCACCAGTAGTTCCAACCGAACAGATGCCCTCAACGCCACCCTCACATTGAAAATCAACTAACTCTTTAAGCTTGCCGTAATCTACTGCGCCTGACTTGTCAAACGGTGTCACTAGCGCTGTTATTGTACCATTAAGATTCATCTTACAAATTCCTTAAATAAGCGACATGAATTCTTGTCGCACCTTTTCATCAGACCTAAATGTGCCTAAAACAGCCGAAGTTGTCATTTCGCTATTTTGCTTGGAAACGCCGCGCATCATCATGCAAAGATGCTTTGCGCGAATAACAACACCCACGCCTTCAGCATCTGTTTGACTCATCACAGCTTCAGCGATTTCCTCGGTAAGGCGCTCTTGTATTTGGAGGCGACGAGCAAACATATCAACGATACGCGCTAACTTCGAAACTCCGATAACCTTGCCGCGTGAAATGTAACCTATCGCGCATCTACCATAAAACGGCAACATATGATGCTCGCACATTGAATAAAGTTCAATATCCTTTAAAATCACCATATGGTTAGTGCCACTTGTAAAAAGCGCACCATTCACCGTTGCCTTAACGCTTTGCCTATAGCCGCACGTAAGCGATATAAGAGACTTGGCAACTCTTGTTGGAGTTTTCACTAACCCTTCTCTAGCAGGATCTTCACCAAGTTCTATAAGAAGTTCCTTAACTAGCGAAGCTATCTTTTTCTCATTTGGCTTTTTCATGATTTCTTTACATTATATCATAAAAACGACCATTATATCTACGGTCAACCTATTAAAACTCAGCATGGAAATTCGTTTTTATCCAAGGCAGCAGTGTGATGAAAATTTCGCTGAATCGCCGTAAATTAAGAAAATCATTTATCTTATTAGTCAAAATCAAATGATTATGATATACTATCCATTAAATTTTAGGAGAAAAATATGCACCCTTATCGTACCCATACATGCAACGAACTGCGCGCGGCAGACGCGGGCAAGACCGTTAAACTTTCTGGTTGGATGTTCCGCCTTCGTGACCATGGCGGTATTCTTTTCGTTGACTTGCGCGACCATTACGGCGTTACGCAGATTGTCGTTCATCCGAGCCGCGAATTCTTCACTCTCGTTGAAAAGGCCCATTTGGAGTCTGTAATTACAGTAACTGGCGAGGTGAAACTTCGCACTCCCGATACTATAAATACAGACCTTCCTACTGGCGAAATCGAAATCGAGGCCAATGAATTAGTTATGGAGTCTGCCTCAGAGGTTACGCCTATCTATATTCCAGACGAAAAGGCTGATGAGTCTGAAGAAGTTCGCCTTAAACATCGTTATCTCGATCTTAGACGCGAAAAACTCCATCAGAACATTATCCTTCGCTCGCAAATTATCAAGTTCCTTCGCGAGAAAATGTGGGAGAAAGGCTTCAATGAGTTCCAAACTCCAATTTTGACAGCCTCTTCGTCAGAAGGTGCCCGCGACTATCTCGTTCCTAGCCGTATTCATCGTGGTATGTTTTACGCCCTTCCACAGGCGCCACAGATGTTTAAGCAGCTTTTGATGGTTTCTGGCTTTGATAAGTATTTCCAGATCGCTCCTTGCTTCCGTGACGAAGCGGCTCGTGCCGACCGTTCACCTGGCGAGTTCTATCAGCTTGACATCGAAATATCCTACCCTACACAGGACGAAATCTTTTCTGTTGTAGAAGATGTAGTAGGTGCGACATTCAAGAAGTTCTCAACTTGGAGTTCTGAACAGGCTCCATGGCCTCGCATTAAGTATCGCGACGCTATGATGATTTATGGTACCGACAAGCCAGACCTTAGAAACCCGCTTAAATGGTTTGATATGTCAGACTTCTTTAAGCGCGCAAACTTCAAGGCCTTTGCTGCTTGCGTTGAGCAAGGCGGCCTAGTCAAGGGTCTTCTTGTTAAGGGCATCGTTGGCGTTGAAACGCGTACATGGTTTGATAAGCGCGAAGCCTTTGTTAAAGAAAATGGTGGCAAGGGTCTTGGTTATATTAGCTGGACTCAAGAAGGAGAGCTTAAAGGCCCAATTGCGAAATTCCTCTCTCCAGAGCAACTTGAAGAGATGAAGGCTCTTTCTAAGATGGAAAAAGGCGACTGCCTCTTCTTTATGGCCGCAGATGTTGACGAGTGCAACCGCCTCTCTGGGCTTGTTCGTACGAACATTGCTGACAACATGACACATGACATCCGCGAAAAGAACTGCTACAAGTTCTGCTGGATCGTAGACTTCCCGTTCTTTGAAAAGGATCCTGAGACAGGTAAAATCATCTTCTCTCACAACCCCTTCTCGATGCCACAGGGCGGTCTTGACGCGTTAAACAACAAAGCTCCCCTTGAGATTGAAGCTTATCAGTATGACGTTGTTTGCAACGGTATTGAGCTTTCTTCTGGTGCTATCCGTAACCATCGCCTCGACATTATGGAAAAGGCTTTTGAGATTGCAGGCTACCCCAAAGAAGTCATTCAAGAGAAGTTTGGCTGCCTCTACAATGCGTTCAAATTTGGCGCGCCTCCTCACGGCGGCATTGCTCCAGGCGTAGACCGTATGGTAATGCTTCTTACTGACACGCCTAACATCCGCGAAGTTATCGCCTTCCCGATGAACCAAAAGGCGCAAGACCTTATGATGAATGCCCCGAACTATGTAACTGAGCAGCAGCTTAGAGAGTTACATATCAAGATTCGCGGCACGGGTAGCGATGTTGAAGGCATTAAAGCGTGAAGAACGACATAAAAACTACTCTTAAGGCATGGCCGGTCATCGCACTTGCGACGATCGGCTTGTGCTTTTTGACGCAAAAAACAGCCGAGCTTCTAGGCTTCCCCCTTCCGGATCAGCAACACGTTGATGTGGTGCGGAAATGCCTTTTGAGCATGTTTAGCTCTAAGAAAAGTTTTTATACCTGCCTTTTTCTTTTAGCACAAGTCCTATTTATTTTGCCTTTTCTTGAAGAACTTTTATTTAGATGGCTTATTTTTAAATTTCCTATTCGTAAACTATCTAAGAGTAAGCTTGCTAGTAAAACTAAAAAGTGCGCTATTGTTCTTTCTATCATTTCGTCTGTTCTTTTCTCCGCTGCGCACTATATAACCCAACCATTTCCAGACGCGGCATTTGTTGCGTTATTTTATTTTGGGTTAGCGCAATCATATCTCTATATGAAAACAGATCGCTTGCTATGCATTTTCCTTAACCACATGCTTTTTAATCTGACAAATGTGGTATTAGTTCTTATTGTGCCAGCATGAAGATTTGCTTTGACACTTTCGGCTGCAGACTAAATCGCGCTGAATCTCTTGAAGAAGAAGCGCTATACATTAGTCAAGGCCACATAATTGTAAAAACTCACTCAGAAGCAGATATAATAATACTTAGGGGCTGTAGCGTAACTGGTAGAGCCCAACGAGATTGCGAAAAACTTATTGCTCATATCAAAAAAAAATACCCGCTTAAAAAACTTGTAATCCAAGGATGCTTACCGCGGAATATTTTAACAAATAATCCATTACAAAAAAAATTACCGCCCGAAGAAAAAACGCCACTACCAACCTCTACTGCTAGGGCATATCTAAAAGTCCAAGACGGCTGCAATTCAAAATGCACTTATTGCACAATACCCAATTTTAGAGGTTTGGCTACCTCGTGCAACTACGAGCAGACGCTAGATAAGGCCAAGAGATTTATAGATTTAGGCTATTCTGAAATAGTCGTTACTGGGTGCAATGTTTCACAGTATAACTCTAACTCTATTAGATTGCCAGAGTTACTTTCTTCGCTTGCTAATCTTTCACCAAATTGCAGGATTAGGCTGGGGTCTTTGGAGCCTTCGCCTTGTGCTAGTGAAACTATTGATGTAATAGCAGAAAACACAAATATCTGTAATTTTCTTCATCTCTCTGTTCAGTCTGGCTCTAACGGAATATTAAACGCCATGGGGCGTAAATACAAAGCCGCGGACATTTCAAAATTATGTTGTAAAGCCAATGAAAAGATGCCGTTAATTTCGATTGGAGCAGACATAATATGTGGATTTCCTGGAGAGACAGAATACGATTTTACCGCCACTAGACGCTTATTAGCAGACAATCCTTTTTCTAATGTCCATGCTTTTCCTTATTCTGAAAGGCCAGGAACTGCAGCTGCGATATTCCCCTCACAACTTCCAAAAGAGATTAGAGCTGCTCGCGCACACATTATTTCTTCTGAGATGGCCATAAAACGAAAAGCCTATGCCGCAAATATGAAAGGTCGCGACGTAGAGGTTGTAATAGAAGACGAAAAGAAACTAGGCGGTTGGACGGCTGAATATTTGTGGCTAGAGTCTCTAGACGGTGGATCTTTTAGGTCGCAGTTTAAAAGAAAAATGCTTGTTAAGTTTAGAGTTATTAAGGTCAAAGAAAACAAATTGGTTGGGATAGTGCAAAATGGCAGGCCAAACTGAAAAAGCATGTGCAATTTGCATTGACATTCACCCTTATTCTCGCACAAGTCACATTGTAAATTGGCTTACAGAAAAAGGCATCTTATCTACATTAGTTAAGGGAGCAGTAAGACCTAAAAGTCAATTCTTAGGACAATACGACTTAAACTATACCTGCGATATTATTTATTACAGCACTAGCAAAAGTGATTTACACCCGCTTAAGGAATGTCTACCAATTAAAACGAGAGATTATTTGCGCGATAATTACAAGCAACTTGCTTGTGCATCGTATTTCAGAGCCATTGTAAATAGAATGTGTCCATATGGCGAAGAGGCGCGGAATTGGTTTGATCTACTTACAAACTCATTAGACAATATTGATACAAGTAATTATCTTCAGTCATTATTGAAATTTGATTTAAAAGCTCTTAAATTATCTGGCATCCTACCAGACTTTAGATATCCTGAAGAAAATAGCGAGAGCGCCTTGTTTTCTCTCGAATATGGTCGCTTTAATGCTGGTGGACGTTCCATACGAATTTCAAAACCAACTGCTAACTACTTACAAAGAGGTGCTAATGGTGAAAAAAATTTAAACTTTTTACTTGAAGCATTGCGTGTAATTGGTGTATACTATACATTCCATGTAGATTTGCCTCCACAACTAAGGCGAATAACAATAGATATGATTTCAAAATAAAGAAAGAGGAGAAGAAAGAAAATGAGCAAGTTAAAAATATCATCCATAACTGGCGCAATCTCAACGTTATTAGTTGCTACTTGTATCGTCGGCTGCGATTGCAAAAAGGATTGCGGAACTGCCGCGATGTCTGTTAATGGCGTTGTATTATCAACTGCCGACCTTGATCGCGATGTTGAGGCTCTTATCAATGCTCAAAAAGATAGCATTCCTACTAATCAGCTTGAGTATGCTCGCAAGATGTTCCGCAATAACCTCGCGCAGAACTTCCTCGTAGAGAATGTTCTCGTTGCCAAGGCCAAGAAGGCTGGCGTAAGCGTGAGCGACGAAGACTTCAAACAGCGTGAAGCAGATTTTATTAAGGCCGTTGCTAATCAGCCTGATGCACCTAAGTCGATTGAAGAGGCAGCTTCTAAATCTCCACTTGGCAAAGACCGTGCGATGAAGGAATTCAAGAACGGTATTCTTATTGAAAAATACCTTAAGCAGGTTCAAGCACAAGCCCCTGCTGAAGACTTCTCTGCTAAGGCTACAGAAATTATCAATGGCATTATTGAAAGCAACAAGAAAGCAGAAACAGCCGAAAAGACGGCTCTTGATCGTCTCAACAGCTTCAAGGCTACCCTCGACAAAATCACAGATGCTAAGGCTAAAGCCGATAAATTTGCTGAATTGGCAAAAGAAAACAGCGACTGCCCTTCTAAAGAAAAAGGCGGCGACCTTGATTTCTTCACCCATGGTATGATGGTAAAAGAATTTGATGAAGTCGCGTTCAAGCTCGCAGTTGGCGAAATATCTGCTCCCGTAAAGACAGATTTCGGCTATCATCTTATTATGACAACTGCAAAGACGCCCGCAGTTGAAGCTAAAGTCGATAAGCCCGCAGAGCCAGAAAAGGTTCGTGCTAGCCACATTCTTATCCGCATTGACCGCAAACAGGACGTTCCACAAGCCGATCAGGTAGTCTCTATGCTTAAGAAGAATGCTGAGCGCCAATTCACTATAAAGTTTATTACTGATGCAATCCGCGAGGCAAAGGTAGAAGCATCCGATGAATTCAAGTCTCTTCTCCCCCCTCCTGAAATGCCAGAAGTTCCGCAAGCTGAAAAGATTGAAAAAACTGCGGATAAATGATATAATACACACCCATTGAGCGAAAGGAAATAATATGAGTCAGCATGCATCTCTTAAAGGTTCGGGCAAAATTACGGCTAAGCGCAACGTTTTGAAGCGTTTTGAACGCGTTGATTTGCTCCAGAAACGCGGCGAGTGGAAAGAAGGCGACCGTGGTCTGGGTCTCAAGAAGACCAAGCCCGAAGGTTAATTTCTTACACCATGAAAGCGATAAAAAACCCGGTCCAATGACCGGGTTTTTTATTTTTATGCTGCTTTCTTCTTTGTTATTATCACTTTTGATTCTTTCACCTCTTTTGTTATACTTTCAGCTGCTTCTGGGTTTTCTTTTAAGTATTCAATCGCCGCAAGATTGCCCTGCCCTATATTTTGATTTTTGTATGAATAATAACTTCCATGCTTTTCTATTACTCCTCTAGTTAAAGCAGCCTCTATTATCGATCCTTCGCGCGATATGCCGCACGAATAAAGAATATCAAACTCCGCTTCTGCAAAAGGTGCGGCTACTTTGTTTTTAACTACTTTTACTCTTGTCCTATTGCCGACAACTTGACCGGAAGAATCTTTAATAGCGCCTATGCGCTGAACCTGTAAACGACAAGAAGCATAAAACTTTAAAGCCTTGCCGCCTGGCGTTGTTTCTGGGTTACCAAACATGACACCTATTTTTTCTCTGACTTGATTTGTAAATAAACATAAAGATCTAGAATGTGCTACTGCTGCAGTAAGTTTACGCATAGCCTGAGACATTAGTCTAGCTTGCAAACCCACATGGCTATCTCCCATTGCGCCATCTATCTCTGCCTGTGGAGTTAATGCCGCAACTGAATCAACTACAATAACATCAAATGCGCCAGACTTAACAAGTTGCTCACATATTTCTAAAGCCTCCTCTCCAGAATTTGGCTGAGAGACAACTAAATCATCTAAATTTACACCTATTTTTGCTGCATACGAAGGATCAAGAGCATGCTCAGCATCGATAAATGCCGCCGCCCCTCCTTGTTGCTGTGCTGTAGCGACAACATGCAAAGCTAATGTCGTCTTACCGCTTGATTCATGGCCATAACATTCAACTATTCTGCCGCGGGGCAAACCTCCAACGCCTAACGCCATATCTAGCGATAAACACTGAGTAGATATCGCTTCTATATTTTTATCTGGCGCGTCTCCCAACTTTAGAATAGACATTTCGCCAAACTGCTTTTTTATGACCTTCATAATTTCCTCTACCTTACTGCTCATTTTACCTTCTCCTTTTCTTTTTTCCATTTAACAAACTTTTCGCGTTTTACGAAAAGATTTACGTTTCTTATATGATCAATTTCTGGCTCTCCTACCTGTGGATCGCCGTATATTTCTATAACATCAAACCGAACGCCACCGAAGTATGAATTAATTCGCCTCCATGCGTTACAAGCTTTTTTTAAATTGCTAAGTTTCTGGGCATTAACACTTCGTAAACGCCGCTGCCTAGCGCTTAGACGAGCATGCATCTTAACTTCAACAAACACGATTGTATCTGTTTTCTTCTCGTATGCAATTACGTCTATCTCTAGCCTCCTATTCCATGGGCAGGGCCTAACATTACGCTCGACTACAACTAGGCCCTCGCGGCGCAACATCTGCACCGCGACAGCCTCGCCCCACGCGCCTCTAACAACAGAGGCATTCTGTGATTTACGCTGCTGAGTCATTTTTTAAACCTTTTTCATCCCTCAGCTTTGTACTTTTACTAGGCACTAACATAGGTATACCAAAGCATACTATAGCCATTGAGCTAGCAATTGCTTCACATAGACCAAGCGCTTCTGACTGATTAAAATAAAATCTTGATGCTTTCTCTTTTACTCCTGCACCCGCCGAACGCATCACCTCAAGCCTATAGCTAGATTCAGGCTCCAAAATATGGCTAAACCTAATTTGTGTTGTTGCGTCATTGTGTTGATGAAAAAGCCCTTTCCCATTACCTATCGACTCACATTCGCCGCGTAGGACTTGCAGAAACCTGCAAAGATCATTAAAATCAAGCTTCACGCATATTTTATTCTCCCAATCAAAACGAGAATACTTAAATTCCCCATTTTCGCGATTCGAGTTAGCAACACCAATCTGGTTCGCTATGCTCATAAAAATACTCCCCTCTACATGATCATGCGCTGGGTGAAGCGTCATTTGAAGAGCACAGCCCGTACCCTTAGCGTTTGGATGATAAAAACTAAGCGATGGACGAAAGCGCCCAGTCGTCGTTGTTGTTTCTACTTCATTTGTTGTATTCATGTTGTTTTCCTTTCGTTTTTATCCTGAGCGTTATGCCCAGAAAGAGTTTTCGCAGCGACTATCCAGTTTACGATACATAGCCGCTGACATGAGATGACGACTTACTACAGCGTCACTTTCTTCTAAATCAGCTATCGTTCGAGCTACTCTTAAGATTTTGTCATAAGCTCTAGCGCTTAGATTTAATTTCTCTATCATCCTCATTAGATCTGCACACATTGAGGAAGTTAATTTACACACATCAACCATGTCCCTACTTTTAACATCTGAATTAGTTCTAACTCCAATCATTGACGAATATCTTTTCTTTTGTATCTCGCGAGCCACCATAACTCGCTTACGCAATTGAGCGCTCGATACGCCTTTAGCTGTAACAGGAAGTTTTGAGACATCAACTGATGGCACTTCAATTTGCATATCAATACGATCAATTAGAGGACCAGAAATACGATTTTGGTATTTTAAAATTTGAGACATCGTACACCTACAATGATGACGAGCGTCATTATAATAACCACATGGACACGGATTCATTGCCGCAACAAGCATAAATCTTGAAGGGAAATCACATGCAGCAGAAGCTCGCGAAACACCTACATGACCATCCTCTAATGGCTGTCTTAAAACCTCTAGTGTGTGACGGGAAAACTCTGGAAATTCATCTAAAAAAAGAACTCCTCTATGTGCTAAAGATACCTCGCCAGGAACTGGCCTAGTTCCTCCACCTAAAAGCCCAATGGAACTGACTGTATGATGTGGAGCGCGAAAAGGTCTTTGAACTGTAATCCTACTAACACCCTTCTGAGGACCTGCAACTGAATGAATTCGAGAAACTTCTAACGCTTCTTCTACCGTCATTGGAGGCAATATCGTAGGCACTCGCCTAGCAATCATTGTTTTACCCGAACCTGGCGAGCCTATCATAAGGATATTATGACCTCCTGCAACAGCAATTGTCATCGCCTCTACAGCTGCACATTGACCTTTTACATCTGCAAAATCATCAAGTGTATTATGCTCATGCTCTTCGATTAGTTTTGAAATATCAGTATGAACTGGTCTTATAGTAAGCTCACCAGTAAGAGATCCAATAACCTCACGTAAAGAGCGAACGCCTAAAACATCTATTCCTCTAACAACGCTAGCTTCTAACGCATTTTCAGCTGGCACAAACACTCTCCTGCACCCATGACGCCTCATTTCCATTACCATAGGTAATATTCCCCTGACAGGCCTAACTTCTCCTGAAAGAGCCAACTCTCCTACTAAGGCCGTATCCCTTAAATCTTCAATATCAAACTTACCAGTCGACTTTAATAATGCTACAGCTATGGGTAGATCATAAATCGAACCTTCTTTCTTAACATCGGCAGGAGCTAAATTTACAGTTACTTCATATTCACGCTTTAGTAGAAAGCCTGAATTACCAATAGCAGCTGGTATCCTATCTTTTGCCTCTTTTACCGAAGTATCCGGCAACCCAACAATCGCAAAAGAACTAGTACCTAATGAAGTATCAACTTCAATCTCTACCTTTTGAGCATCTACCCCGCTCACTGCGCCAGAATAGCATTTAGCTAACATAATATCACCAATCCTCCTTTAAATCTTAGATGGCGATATTATCTCAAATACAAAACAAAAATAAATTAAGACGACCCTTAAGATTTCTTAAGTTTCACCTTAAAAAAAGAAGAGCCTCATTTCCGAGACCCTTCTTTTAACAGCTTGTTTTTATAAAGCTCTTTTACGACGTAACTTTGTTGTCTTTTGTCATTCTAGAAACAATATATGTGCAAATATTGCATCCTGTTACATTGCAAGCTGTTTCAAACATATCAAGTATTGGATTAATACCAAGTGCAAGAGCTACTATAAAAGTAACCTGCTCTGAGGGAAGGCCCATAGCCTCAAGAACCATAAACAAAAGAAACACAGACCCGCCTGGTATGCCACCAGCACCTATTGAGGCAAACATAATTGAAACACATAGCGTTCCAACCTGCAATAAAGTCAACTCGTGACCAAACATGTTGGCAGCTAGAATCACAAACACCGGCAAATGAACGCACACACCATCCATATTTACTGTCGCGCCCATCGGCAAGGAAAAGGACGAAAGTTTGCGGTCAATACCAGCATTATCGCAAGCCAAAAACGACATCGGGAGTGTCGCTGCAGACGAGCGGGTTACGAACGCCGTGAGCATTGGCTGGCGGAATTTCGCTAATACTTTATATGGGTTTTCGCGGCAGAAAATGGCAACAGCGATAGGATAAACTAGAGTTATCATTAAAAAAACACAAACGATAACACAAAGCGTTATGCGTGCGTAAGGACCGAACAAAAGCACTCCATTACGCGCAAAGTTAGCGAAGGAAAGCGCAAAAATTCCGTACGGGAAATACGCAACTATACAGTCAATTATCTTAAATGAAACTTGCTGTGCTCCATCACAAAAATCAATAACTAACTGGACATTTTTCTTAATCTTCTCGTTAGTTGAGGCGTTATCTAAGATGTAGCGCGCACATAAGCCAAACATTATCGCAAATACGATAATCGGCAAGAACTTACCTTCTGCCAAAGCAGCGAATGGATTCTCGAAAAGGCCAAGAAGAAAATCGGTTAAGGTTTTTGCTTCTGTTGAACTTGTCATAGCGCTTACAGCAGAGGCATTACCCGCGGCAATTTTCTCTGCACCAGACGACATTGTCGGGTTCATCAAAAACGCCATAGCCACGCCAAAGACAGTCGCAAACAACGATGTTGCAGCGTACCATATAGTAACTAGCATGCCAACTCTGCCAGACGAGCCAAGCGGCATAGAAGCTGCACCATACATAAGCGAGAAAAGAATAATCGGATAAACGACCATCTTTAACATCGCCACTAACACATCACCAAATGGGGAAATAAAACTTATTAGGGAGTTTGTGAGCTCAGACGAAGCGAGCCGGGCTGTTAAAAGCCCGGCTGCTGTACCTAAGACAAACCCTAAAAGTATTTTTACAATTAAGGGTATCTTTTTCATTTTATTACGAGAACTTGTAGAGATCAAGTTTCTTATAGCAGGTATGGAGAAGGTGGTGTGCCTTTTCAGAACCCTGCGCACCAGTCTTACCGCCAAGGTAGTCATCATAGAGAGACTTAACTTCGGGGTTAAGATGTGACATACGAATTGTTGCCTTTTCATCGTCTGTGTAAAGGCCCTTCGCACGCAATGCGCGAACTTCGTCAGTTGCAAGGCACGGCTGACCGCCGCC
>JAGBZX010000015.1 GCA_017628025.1 Kiritimatiellia bacterium
CCAAAATCGGAGCACCTTTCGGAATATCCTTCATGCCTGTCAGATCATCGGAGATGATGCCATTAATGATATTCCCGGGTGAGAGATAATAACCTGCCCCCTCATCATGAGCGACGAGATCATCCAAGTCCTTTGACCCGATTGAAGCTCCACGATTGAGATATTGAACGACATCCCCAAACCGGACAGCATTCTCAATCTCCGGTAAATCACCTGCCGTAAAATAACGCGTTGCCGACAGGACACACCCATTATTAATAATTTCTTCAATACTGACATTCTTGGTATGCTCAACACCCAACCCTGACCAATCGGCAAATCCATATACCGCGCTTACGATTCTGTCGATGTCATCTGGCGCGATTGTATTAAAACGACGTCCCTTCACCCCCAGAGAAGAGGCATCAACCATCCTAATATGCTTTCTGTTTTCCCTCTTTGAAAAAACGAGAAGAGAAACATTGATGCTGGTACGCTCCAACATGCGTTCAGGGAGCTTTATGACGCAATCCAAATTGCCGTACTGAACCATAAAATTACGTGCGGCGACCGCCCCGCTCGAAAGACTCGAGAGAGATCCTTCAGGAAGCATAACGACAGAGCGCCCCGTATCTTTCATCGAATAAATCGCTGCAAGGGCAAAAAGAAGATCAACTTGCGTTCCCGCACCGATTTTCAAAACAGATTCGGGGAATAACTTCTGAAATTTTTCAAATTGGCTGTTTCTCTCGGCGCGGAGTCCAAATGGAGGATAACAAAATACTTTGTCATAACGAGCATACTGATTTTCAACATAATCGAATGCCGATTCGCATTTAATCAAACCGCGTCCGCCATAAGGCGAAACTGCCATCTCTGCGAAATTGACTGTTCTTTGATTTATATCCACACCTACCGCTTTAAGATCTAAATCCTGCTTAAGTGCTTCCGCGATGACTGTTCCCCGCCCACAGGCAAGATCAGCCATTAGTCCGCCTGGCTCCGAAGACAGCACTTTCACAATCAGCGGAACAATAGAGGCCGGTACACTAAAATTGTTCACTTCCGCATGATTGGCACACTCAGCAATAACATCAAAGCTGTCTTTAGAGGAAAACATCCCTTGATACGCTCTTAGCGTTTTCCAAAGACCAAGTTTCTTCGCGTCTTCACACAAGGATTCTTTAAGTTCAAGAGAACAATCAAGCGCAAGTATGAAATCATAAAATTCCGACTCGTCACTAATTTGTTTATCGCGTAATTGCGACAAAAGATAAGCAATCTCTGCAGTTACATAGGTAAGAGAGTCCGCATCAACATCTCCACGCAGGAAATTTAAAATGCGCATTGTCAATTGCACTACTTTATCATTTGAATTCATATATAAACCCTTTGCTGTAAATCAACGAAACATATAATATCAAATTTTACGTACAACTACAACAGGGTTTCTTATAACCATACTGTAGTTGTATGTAAAACTTATTGCTTAGATTACAAACTACATCTAATAAAGCAAAATCTAAAGGTTACAGATACCTTCTTACCGTATTTCTCGCGACTTTTAGCGCTTCGGCTGTTTTTGATAGGTTTTGACCATATTTATCAAAAATGCGGCGAACATGGAGGCGGATTATCGCGTCCATTTCGTCTGGTATCGTCGAAAGTTCGCTTGCCGCGTTATCGGTAAGCCCCGCATTCATTTCTTTATGCTCATTGACAAGTGCCGTAAAATCCTCTTCGCCAAGAACCATCGCTCGCTCCAAGAGATTCAAAAGTTCTCGCACATTACCAGGGTAATCATACTCCATTAACGCGGCGATTTGCTCCTCGCTGAGGTGCACTTTATTATGCTGGAGCCACCAGCCGTCGGCGATATCACGAATATCTTCTTTATGCTCGCGCAACGACGGAATTCTAAGCTGGATGACATTTAACCTTTGGTAAAGATCCTCGCGGAACTTGCCTTCGCGAACTCGTTTCGGAAGATTACGATTCGTCGCGGTTATAAGACGCACATCAACCGAAATTTCCTCTCTGCCCGCCATGCGCATAAAGCGTCCTCCTTCAAGAACGCGCAGCAATAAGCCCTGGGCTTCTAACGGCAACTCGCCAATCTCGTCTAAGAAAAGCGTTCCTCCGTTAGCGAGCTCAAATAATCCCATCTCACGCTTATCCGCCCCCGTAAACGCGCCCTTTTCATGTCCGAAAAATCTGCTCTCAAGCAACTGAGGATTCACGCTCGCACAGTTAAATGCATAAAACGGCTCATTCTTTCGTTCTGACTTATTATGAATTTGCAATGCAACCGTCTCTTTGCCAGTACCAGATTCACCTAAAATCAAAACACGAGCGTCAGGGAACGCCGCAATACGATTAATGCGACTAATAAGCGTGCACATTTTCGAACTCTTACCGACAAGTTCGCGACTTCCATAGCGGCGATAATGCACTACTATTCGTTTCGCGTCACTATCCCAAGTATTTTCCGTAACACCAGAGGCCAAATAAGAAATTGCCTTGGCATAAGATTCTTCATCTTGGTAATTACGATACATAAACATTGCTGCATCAACAAGTTCCTGCCATGACTTAACAAATGAAGACACCTTTTTAGCCTCCACTGCATATGGGGCTAAGGATGTTGCATCCACGTTAAAGAAATCTGCAACTACATCTAAAAGACTTTTTTCTGTACAAACCTTAGCAGTCAAATATGGAGAAATACTCTCCTTTTGTGACGGCGTAAAATCTATCGAGCTAATCCAAACAACCTTAACATTACGCTTCTTTAACTCACTAAGCGCCTTAACTAAGCGCGCCTCATCTCCACACAGCGAAACACCTATTAAAATAATGCGCTTATGCTTTTGGGAATATGACTCTAAAAACTCAGGCAGTCTTCTGCGGCTCATACCTACAATATCAGCATCTCCTCCCACTGCCTTAAGAGCAAGCGCTGCAGCTACTGGATATTCCTTCCATCCCCAACCTGTTAAAATCAAAGTTTTGCACATATATAAGTCTCCTTTTTAAAAAGTGTATCATATTTATCCAAAGTATTCAATGTTTGAACAATATCAGTTTTTAACGCCGATTATTCAATTACCTCTCAAATACTCGAATAATCAATTAAAACAAGTTCAATTGCAGGAAATTCACACTAGAAGTTTGCTCTTTGCTCTTGGTCTTTAATCCACGACATACTAATAGTTTGAAATGGATCGACCCCTACCCATCTACCGAAATCTTGCTTCCATTCGCCGATTTTAGATGGTGGCCAAAACACACCTCTCTCAAGTTGTGAAAGAAGACGTATAGTAATTTTTTCAGTCTCACTTGCTATTGTGCTATCAATAAATGGCGTTGAAAAGAAAGTACTTTCTAATGTTTTACCTATTAAAGCATAACATGCTTTTGTATTTTCAAGCGACGCCCCAGCAAATTCTCCCTCGCTTTGCTTTGCAAGCATCGCACAGTAAATTGGCAATTGCAAACGAAATCCCTCGCTCTCGCTTTTGGCGTTGACTGCAGCTTTCGTTTCTGGTGCCCATGTCTTGTAATCAATAATACACCACTGATGTGTTAGCTCATTATAATCTATTCTATCACATTTGCCTTCAAACAGAACTCCTGCATATTGAGCTGAAAGTTTTTGCTCTGCCGCCTTTACTACCCACCCATCACTTCGCCATTTTGCCTGTCTAATAGCAAAATAACCTAGCCTTTCTCTAAGCGACTTTTTCTGAACATCTATCTGAGAAGGAAGAATTTCACCAAAAATCGTTCTAAAATCTTCGTCGATATATTTTGAAAGACTTTCAAAAATCTCCGCTGAGTCTAAGCTGTCATTACACGGAGAATTTCCCCATGCTTGAAGCACCCTATGCGCTGCATTTCCAAAATCGCTAGAAGTAAGTTTTGTTGTTGTATAATCAGCCCGTGTACCCAAAACATTTTTATCTCTTAAATAAAATGTAAATGGGCACTGCCTATACGAGTCAATCCTTGTTGGCGACATCACACTAAAAGAAATTTTCTTTGGAGGAATCGGCAAGTCAATCTTCCATTTTTCTGGAATTCCATTATTTGAAAAATTTTCTCTACACACGCAAGGAACTTCTTCCAACTCAACTTTTGTCTCGCGCTGAGCGAAAATTTTCTTTGCCAATGCTCGCGGATAAGGCTTAGCTAATTTTCTTAAAATAAAACTCGTCACTAGCCTAAGCTTACCCTTTGAATGACGCTCTACATCCTCAATTTTCTCAGGATGCACTTTTATCTGCAGTCTATCAAGTGCTATTATAGCATTTATTACATCTTTATCTGAAATATTCAACTCAGTAGAGAGCCATCTTCGTGCGTCGTAAGTCCTAATTAATGACGAAAACACCTCGTATGAATGGGTGAGCGAAAGCTCCTCAAGCTGAAGAGCGCGATCCATTAATTTCCTACCTGCGCGGCGACTGCGACATCGCCTATAGTTTTACATTTAACAAACTCTGTTATAGAAAGAACTGCAGAAAATTTGCACTCTAGCATTATCAGAACTGAAAAAGCCATCAGCGAACACCACCCGTCAATATCGGCTAGAACTGTTTCAAAATTAACATTACTATTTTCTAGAACTATGCCCATTTCTGACAAGAACTCTTTTTTGCGGACGGCATTAAAAAAATCTCTAAGAGTCATAAGACGAGGGACTTCTTCTATTGAGTACTTTACACCATATTTTGACTCTATTTCCAAAACCAAGCGCAAATGCATAACGCTATCCCACTGAGGTAATGACATGTAAGAAGTGTCTAGTGAAATATCGCTTACCTGCACCCCAAAAACAGAAGAAACAAACTCGAGAAATTTATTCTCCATGCGTCACCTCCAAATACGTGCATTTAGGCGGCAAATAAATCAAACCCGCCCCAATTGATAACCCTCCGCCAAAGCCACACAACGCTACACTACCTCCCCGCGACCCAAACTTATTAGCACCATTCATGGCTATCGTTACTGGGATAGAGGCTGATGACATATTTCCAATCTTATCTACTGAAAGCCAAGTTTTATCTTTTTCAAAACCTAGTGATGACGCAAGCGAATTAACCATAAAGACATTTGGCTGATGCGGAACAAATGCCTCTGCATTATTACCATCAGTAATAGAAAGGAACTCTTTAGCAAATTGAGTAACCTCACTAGCTACAAACCTAAATACGCCAAACCCATCCATCGATATATTGCCACCGCGATTTAAGCGCAACGCCTCACCCTTTTCGCCACATGTCATAAACGAAAAACTCCAAGGCTTAGCGGTCGCAGAAGGCACAAGTATCGTAGCAGAAGCTCCATCTGCCAATACCGCCTGCGTACCTACATCTTTAGCGTCCATATACGCGCTTTGCACATCTCCATCTAAAAGCAAAACCGGCCCTTGAGTTTGATTTACTAGCAAAGCTGCAGTATAAAGCCCGTATATATACCCCGAGCACGCCATTGAAATATCGAACGCTAAAACATCATTCGAAAGTTTTAACCGATGCTGGGCTTGTGCTGCTGCGCACGGCATACGACTAGGCGAAGTAAATGAAACAAAAACAACCGCAGTAATTGATTTGCGGTCAATAGCAGAAGCATTTATCGCCTCCAAAGCCGCCTTAATTGTCAAATCTAATGGCGTAACACCATCTTCAGCAATACGCCTAGACGAAACACCTGTTGATTTAATTATTGACTCTGCTTTTTCTGGAGATAGTTTAGTTAACAGCTCTAGATTATCAACCTTTGTCTTAGGCAGAGCAGAAACTACCGCGGAAATATCTACGCCCTCTATACGAAGAATTTTCATTAGATTTGCTCGCCTTCAAAGTCAAATCCAACACGACGAACAAGGCGCAAATTAATAAACTCGCCAACTTCTTGACTATCAACATAAACTACACCGTCTACATCGGGAGCTTGGCTTTCTAGTCGAGCAACACCTGGCGAAACAACAAGCGCCTTATATTCGCTGCCTATCATCTTTTCTGCCTTCTTCGCCCATATCCGCGCTTGCGTAGACATTACCTTTTTCATTCGCCTTTGTGCTTCGGCCGCAGTTGGACGACCTGACAATGTGCGCCCAACAGTTCCCTCCTCAGGCGAATAAGCAAACGCACCAAGATGATCGAAGCGCATTTTTTTAATATCATCGAGAAGTTGATTAAAGCGTGCCGTCGTCTCACCTGGGAAGCCTGTTAAAATTGTAGTGCGCAAAGTTACACCTTCTATCCTAGAGCGTATCATCTGTGCGGCGTTTATGCTAGCTTTGGCTGCAGCCCCGCGATTCATCTTTTCTAGGACTTCTTTAACTGTATGCTGCACCGGGACATCAACATAACGCACAGCGTGCTTAGATGAAGAAAGCCAGTCTAAATAACGCTCTGTTATCTCAGAGGGATACGAATAAAGAACTCTTAGCCAAAAATCACCCTCAAGCTTGTCGAGCTCTCCAAGCAAATCCACTATGTCACGCTTCCCGTCGCGCCACAACATAGGATCTTGTGCTACAATGTTTATCTCGCGGCAACCACTAGATAAAAGCGCACGAGCCTCTCGCATAATACTTCTAAATGGGCGCGAGCGATATGCCCCGCGAATTAAAGGTATGGCACAATAAGAACAACGATGATCGCAGCCCTCGGCAATTTTAAGATAACTAAACGCCTTACCGGTAAGCCGAAGCCCTGGCAGTTTCGGCTCACACCAGCACTTAGGAACACCTTGCCAAAGATCTACCCCAGGAAAGCGCGAAATTGCCTCTGGATAACGCTCAGGATAGCAACCCGTAACAAAAACCTTACCGTAACGGCCTAATTTTTTTAACTCTAGCGCGCGTAGAATTTCTGACTCTGCCTCTTCTCTTGCCGAGGCAAGGAACGAACAGGTATTAACGATAACTATGTCTGCGCAATCAGGGTTTGGAGAAAATACACAACCTTTTTTTATGAGATTGCCCGCCATCACTTGTAAATCGACGGCGTTTTTCGCACACCCTAGCGAAACTAGCGCTATAGATTCTTTTTTCACATCAAAACAACGCCTATGAATGGTGGGCGCTACTGGACTCGAACCAGTGACCCCTACCGTGTGAAGGTAGTGCTCTAACCAACTGAGCTAAGCGCCCGAAACAATTGGCATATTATATCATTTATCTGGCTACAATTCAATAGCTGAAGCGGAAGACCTCGAAGCCGTAGCAAGGCATTTGAACATCAATTTTCACTGCTCCATCAGCCATACTCCACACTGCTTTTACCCAATTTCCTTCTTTGTTCAATACTTCAATTTGAGCTGGTTTAGACGCGACAGTTAAAAAGAGTTTTTCCACGCCATCATGATGAATGTTCCATACAGCAACAAGGTGTTTTCCATCTGGCTTTTCCTTTGCAATAACTGCCATATTCTTTTCATTCAACACTGCATATGGCGTACGAGAAGAAGACAACAAATCTAATACTCCTAAGAACCACTCTTTGCGCTCAGGGTCGAACCCGCGGCGCGACCAAGGCTCGCGACTTTCCAGCCCAATATCGAGCGCCGTTGTAAGAATCTTGCCACCAAGGGAATTTTCAAAGTAAACAGCTAATGGTTCTTCACCACCCTTTTTCTTTAATGACGAATAAATCTTCGCACCTTTTTGCACATCCTGTAAAATTGGCGAGTCAGGAGTGCGCAAATGTCCAACCCTATTGGATGTGGCATTTACGAACTCTGTGATATTAACGATATCGTAAGCTGTATCAATCTTTCCGGAAACCTTGTTTGTCGTGCTTCTAGAGAGAGCCGTAACGCCCATTAAATGAGAATATCCTCTCCTTGAAAGTTCTGCTGCCGCCCTTCCATCAAGAAGAAGTTTGCCAGACAAAAGCTTTTTAATATCTTCATCTTTGCACCTTTTAACATCCTCGGCATCACTAAGCGTGTAAATGCCCTCGCCATCAAAAGACGACTCACAACGCCACGGAACACCAAAAACTCCGCCAAACCTATCACCCCAAGTTTGATACGACGAAAGAGATGGGGCACTAATGTCGTTCATGTGCGAAATAACGGCAAACCCTAACTGTTTTGTACCACGAACTTCGCGTGCTAAAGCGCGGCAAATTGGAGCCATTTCAGCAACAGCCTCAAGATATTCTTTAGGCACAGCACGACCGTATTTATGCATACCTACATACCAAATTTTCGAACCATTAAGACCACTTATCGCGGCAAGTGCAAGTTTTGCTTTAAATGTAACCTTAGACACGCTCCATAGATTATGTGGAAATGTATCGCTCTCATCTAATCTTATGTCAATACCTCTTGAAACACACTCCTGCTGAAATGTCGCAAGCATATATCTTGGAAAGTCTTTTACAGATCTTTCTCTATAGCAGCTCGTTGACAGTCTTGCTAATGTTGGTTGATTAGTAGAAGCAATTGCCCTAGCGCATTCTGCCGCTTTAAAATAAATAGGAGCCCCGACACAAATGCCAGATGGAATATTGGGATTAACCTTATCTATTGCTTTGCGCACAATAGCTGCCAATTGAGTAGTCATCTCAATAGCGAGCTCTTCAAAAACTCTCTTTTCTTCACTATACGCTTTATTCCCCTCACGCGCCTGCTTTACTCGTTGACGATACTCTGCTTCTGTCATATTAGCATTCAATCTACGATTGGCCTCTTTTAAATGTAGCGGACAAAAACACTCTCTACCGCCTTTGCAGAGCATATCATCATCCGTCATTATAAATGCAGGATTTTCTTTGGCCAATTCGCCAATAAACCACTCAACATACTCAATAAAATCTTTATCAAGTGGGCAAAATCTCCAAGGCTTGCCAGAGATATCAATACTTCTAGTCCATGGGCACTCAACTGCATTTGGATCTGCCCAATGCCCCATCATGCTTTGAACTAACACTCCTAAATCTATGTCTCTATTACCAATCGCACTTCTAAGGCGCCTATACGCACCTAGTAACTTACGCGCTCTAACCCTTGGATCTTTTTCTACAGGATGGAAAGCCATTGCTGGCAGCACAAGTTTACAACCTGTTACCTTGCTGTAGTTCACAATATCATTTACAGTTTGAACTTCTTCTCCCGATTTGTGCAAAATAATATTAAAAAAACCATAATCTCTCGTCATCTCTTCCGGGAGATTCGCCTTAGTTACAAGTGCAATCATCGCAATAATAACAACAATAATTTTCCTTTTCATAGTCACCTCCTATAAGTATTAAAAAAATCTTTTTCTTCACCTGCTAGACAAACTAATCTCTCTTTAGGAATGCTAGCTAATGAAAACCTTGGTATTAGCTTTTCAAGGTTTAACTCTTCACCTGGCTGACACCAACCACATGTATAACCTAGGTACCCTATAATTTGCTCTACCCGAACTCCTTCAGCTCGAAAACGCTCAATCCGCGTATCTCCATGACGCTTTGCTAATCGCCTGCCGTCTCGCCCAATAACAAGCGGCACATGGCAATAACTCGGTCCTTTTGCTTTTAGCGCATTACTTATAAGTATCTGTGCTGGTGTCACATTTAGTAAATCATCTGCTCTAACAACCTCTGTAACACCCATGAGAATATCATCAACTGTGCAAGCAAATGTATAGCCAGCACCATCAATATCACGGGCAAGAGGAAAATCTCCGAGCATCTTGCTAACATTAAACTCACAATAACCGCAAAACTTATCATCAAAACCTACGACTGTATTTTCATCAACCCTAAAACGCCAACACGGCAAAGAGCCATCTTTTGCCTTTTTAAATTCATATGCTTCATCCCAAGATCTAAAACGCTCGCGACATGTACCAGGATAATACAGCTGCTCTCCTTGATGCGGTGCTGATTGTGCGCTTTCTACATCTTTGCGCGAACACACACACGGATAAACTAGACTATCTAAAGATTTTAAAGCTTGGCGATAAATGTCGCGCCTCTTACTTTGGACAAACAACTCATCCCAATCAAATCCTAACCATCTTAAATCTGAATAAATTGCATCTGCCGCGCCTATCTTGTCTCGCGGATGATCAAGATCTTCCATCCGCATAACTACTTTTCCTCCCTTTGAACGCGCAGAGAGCCATGCTATCATAAACGTGCGTATGTTGCCTAGGTGCAACGCCCCCGTGGGGCTTGGAGCTAGACGACCAATACACTTCAACGCTTCTGCCAGAACTTTTGCCATTCGGAAATAAATTTATCAAACTTTTCTTTACTTTCAAATGCATATGCCGTAGCATCACTCATACTAAGTGAATCTATCAATTTTTCAAAATATCGCTTTTTAAGATTTTTAAACGGATCAAAGCGAACCTTTGGTGCGCCATGTTCTAAAAAGTAAGCTATTGACCAAGCCAAGCGATAATTAAGAGCTCTTTCACTTTCTGAAGCAGAATAAAACTCCTGGTAATTTTTAGCAAATATCGTAGGTAAAATTATTTTATAACTTTCCAGCTCTTCTTCTGTCACATCCCACGTTTCATTTTCTCCATTCTCAAAATACTCCGCGTATCCCTCATTTAACCAAGGCGAGCTCTCAATCATACCTGTAGCATACGAAAGATACTGATGGAACGCTTCATGACGAATTGTCTTTAAAAGATCTTCCTCTCCACCAAATGACAAGTACGCCACTAACTCTCTGCGCCACGGACACCAATAGGCTTTTGTCCACTGAGCGCTTTCTCCTGCGGCCTTTAAAAACTCCGCTCTGGTAGCATATATTCGCGCCACTGATAAAGTATTAGTTACAGCTATGGGAGTTGGCACAACTTGAGCATACTTTGCGCGCATCACTCTTAAATCATTTGTAAGAATAGTGATAAACGGCCGAGAAGATGGCATGTTATCTAAAATAGTAAACTCTTCTGCCTCAGTACAATGCCATTCTGGATGATTGGCTACAGAGTGACTCATGTCTACTTTGTGAAGTTCTCTTTCTGACATTTTCTTCGAGGTCTCTGGCCACTTTAAAACCTTTAATGATTTAATATCCTCTGAAAAAAATTTATCAGCAAATTCCTTGAGTTTTTCTTTATAGTCATCACCTTGAGCTAATGTCCAAACGGCCAATAGCCACGTTTGGCTACTCTTTGGCAGAAACGCCGCTGTAATTGCACTGCTATTTGTTGATGGGTAATATAAAAAATCTTTGCACCCTTTTGGCAACTGATCAAATCTCTCTGCCTCATCAATACACGAGGAATGCTTAAGATGTTTTATTGCAATTGCACGAGTTTCTTTATCTCGCCTACCAATAGGCACAAGCGAAGAAGTAAAGTCGCGACGAGTTTTTACTTCTGTAAAAGGCGGCGGCGCATATTCTAGTGAAAAAAGTTCAAACCACCTGCCCTGTTCATCTCCCCAGCATCCAAGAAGCGAGCGCGACACCCACATATCCATTACGTCGTAACGATCTTCAATATGCACATTGCCATTTGAAGTAACTTTATATGACGAAGCCTTCGGCATATCGTATAGATATGGCGAAGTAAGAAATATACTAGCTAATAAAAGTGAAAACATTAAAATTTTACTTCAACTTGCCACCTAACAAACCAGCCAGGTCGTTCTGTCTCAAAATAATCTCCTGGATTAAAATGCTCTGCTACGATATGACCAAACATCTCAAAGTCGCCATTCTCTGCTTTCATTATAGGCACATCGTAACGAATCTGCGACAGCAATCCTTTAAAGTTACCATTACCGCCGCCTAAAGAATCTTCACGCTGCGCAAAGATTGGACCAGCAGAAAGCTTAACGGCGTGATTGCGAGCGAACTCAACTGCGAAAGTAGACTTTAAAAATATCATATTACTCCACCACGCTGTTCCATAGTGAGTGCCATTTAAAAAGAGTTCTGAATCATTAACTCCTCTTGCCCACATAGGATCCCATGCGTGATAACCACCATCCTCTTCTGCCGCGTTCTTATCGCCACTCATAATATGAAGACCAATAGACGCAGTAGATTTAAAGTTAGCGACCTTCCCCTTATAGTTTACACCTGAATATGTACTCCATCCGGTAAGAGTATTGCCATTATCGTTTCTGCCGACCTGCCCCATTGCTTCAAGCTGCAACGCTATGTTTTCTGTAATTTCTGGCACAACTTTCGCGCCTAGCAACTCGCGATGAAATGCGGGATGCTTTTCTCCCTTAAGCCGATAGGAAGCAGTTTGCTTTTGCATGGCAAAAAGTTGATACGGGATATTTTCCGAAAGTCTATCTGACCAAATAACACCAAAGCCCCAATCATCCATATCAAGTTCTGCGCCGCCCCCAAGGCCTGTCATTGAGCGATGATTACCGCGCTCTGTGCCCCAACGAAGATGGTTGTCATCTTGATTGTACAAAAAGAAGAAATCAAGTTTCGCTTCATCCTTAATATTAAACGACACTCTAGCCATATCTGCATATACAGAACGCGAACCATCGCCTGGCGTGCCATCTACAAAAATATGATCTAAGCCGTAAAGGCGATTAATGTCTTGGCGACCGATTGTAAAATCTACTAAGCCATCAAAAAAGTCAGTACCTTCCAGAAAAAGATTATCTAAAATAACCTCGTCAGGAAATGTATTTTTACCAGTTGTCGGTTTTATATACCATCTAAATTCATCTGTAAAGCGAGTATAAAATCTAAGTCTTGCACTCTCTGCTATTTTCGTAGCTGCCTCTGCCCACGCGCGAAGACGGAAACGCATATGACTTTTGTCATCTATCATAACCTTATCGTTCGCCCTGCCGCCACCAGGAAGGCCTGGCACATTTTTCATAATCTCATGGCGAAAACGAACATCAGCTCCAACATCAAAGCTTGAGCTCTCTTTTTCTTCCGCAATTACCAAGCATGAAACAAGCATGCATGTCGCTAAAATATATTTTCTCACTTTACTCCTTTAATCGCAAGTGCCACAATTTTTCGCGCAAGCTGCAACTTAGTCATTAGAGCCAAATCTTCTACAGTCCCATCTGGGAAAACTATAGAGGCTCGATTTGTATTAACAGCAAAGCCCGACCCTGGCATGCTCACATCATTTGCAACAATAAAATCAAGATTCTTCTCTCTGCATTTGCGAGAGGCCTCCTCTGCGGGCGAGCCGGTCTCTGCTGCAAATCCGATTAAAGACAAGTCCTTATAAAGGCCGTCTCGTTTTCCTGCAGAAAGAGTTTTCAAAATATCAGGATTTTTAACTAGGCGAAGAGTCATTTCTTCAGCCGAGCCTTTTTTGATTTTTTTATTAGCGGTAACTGCTGGCCTAAAATCTGCTACTGCCGCAGTTGAAATGAAAACTACGCCGCCCTTTGCTGATGCTATCTTCGCCTTACATGCTTCTAACATTTCGCACGCTGAAACAACATTGACTCTCTCAACGTTACGCGGCGTCGACAAACTAACGGGACCTGCGATAAGCGAGGTTTTAAATCCAGCTTCTGCCGCGGCTCTAGCTACGGCGAAACCCATTTTGCCCGTTGACGGGTTTGAAAGAAAGCGCACCGGGTCAATATGCTCTCTAGTTGGCCCGGCGCTTATTACAAACTCCAACGGTCGTTTTGGCATCGCAAAATTTACGCCAAAGGCTCAAGTCTTTCACACCCGTTCATGTATGGGCGTAATGCTTCAGGTATCGTAACAGAGCCGTCTGCATTTTGATACTGCTCCAAAAGCGCCACCATAAGACGCGGCAATGCAACACCAGAACCATTTAAAGTATGGCAAAGTTTTGTCTTGCCATCAGTATCCTTAAAGCGGCAATTTAAGCGACGCGCTTGATAATCCGTGAAGCATGAGCAAGACGAAACTTCAAGCCACTGTTTTTCACCTGGAGCCCAAAGTTCAAGGTCATAGCACTTAGCAGCAGAAAATCCCATATCGCCAGAGCAAAGTTGCAAGATGCGATAATGAAGTCCTAACCCCTTAAGCACGGCTTCTGCTTCAGTAACTAGAATTTCGAGCTGATCAAATGAAGTATCAGGATGAACAAAATTCACCATCTCAACTTTGTCAAACTGATGCACACGGAGCATACCACGCGTCATCTTACCTGCGCTACCAGCTTCACGACGGAAACATGGCGTATATGCGGTAAGCTTCACTGGCAAATCCTTAGCTGACAGAATATCGTCGCGATAGAAGTTTGTCACAGGCACTTCTGCCGTTGGAATAAGCCAAAAATCATCTAACTGGCAATGATAAAGGTCTTCTGCAAATTTCGGTAGCTGACCTGTTCCTGTCATAGATTCTGAGTTAACAACAAATGGCGGCAACATTTCTGTATAGCCTTGATCTTGACAATGAAGATCAAGCATATACTGGATAAGCGCACGCTGAAGTTTCGCGCCTTGCCCAAGTATCACTGGAAAACCAGTACCGGTAAGCTTTACGCCGCGTGGAAAATCAAAAATGCCAAGCTTTTCGCCAATAGCGATGTGATCGAGGATTTCAAAATCAGGATCTTTCCATTCGCCAACTGTCTTAACGCAAATGTTTGCTTCGCTGTCCATACCAGTTGGAATTTCTGGCGCTGGAATATTAGGAATCATAAGAAGAGTTTCTTTAAGCTCCTTTTCAACAACACCAAGCTCTTTATCTATCTCAGAAATTCTATCCCCAACCTTGCGCATTTCTTCTTTTGCTGCAGCGATGTCTCCGCCTTCCTTGGCTATTTTACCAATTTCCTTTGAGGCGGCGTTGCGTTTCGCTTTAAGCGTCTCTGTTTCGGCGATAAGTTCGCGGCGCTTAAGATCGAGATCTCTAGCCTTAACTAAAGTTGCTTCTTCTACACCACGGCGCGCAAGCTGGGCGGCAGTAGCATCAAATTCGTCACGAAGTTTTTTAATGTCTATCATATTAATACCTCTTCATTTGTAAATATTATATCAAAATTCTACTCAAATTACCTATGTCAAATAGATTTCTCTTAGCACATCAGACTTTGATTTTAGGAAGCCTTTCGTGTGCTTTTAAAATCTCTTCATCTGTAGGGATATAATCAGACATCTCTCCGTCGTTATATCTGGCATAGGCATACATATCAAAGTAGCCTGTCCCAGTTAGACCAAAAAGGATCGTCTCCTCACGCCCCTCTTTCTTACACCTCAGCGCCTCATCCATTGCAGCGCGTATTGCGTGCGCCGATTCCGGTGCTGGCAGAGTGCCTTCCACACGAGCAAAAAGCGTGGCCGCTTCAAAAACTTCGGTCTGAGTAATTGAGCGTGCCTCGATATATTTCTGATCATATAGCGCTGATAGCGTCGCGCTCATACCATGGTATCTTAAGCCACCAGCATGGGAGGCGCTTGGTATGTAGCTACTACCTAGTGTATACATCTTTTGAAGTGGACAAACTTTACCTGTGTCACAGTAATCGTACGCATACTTCCCGCGTGTGAGAGATGGGCAACTAGAAGGCTCTACTGCTATAAACCTATAATCTGCTTCGCCGCGTAATTTCTCACCCATGAAAGGCGCAATCAAACCGACGAGATTCGAGCCGCCGCCAGCACAACCGATTATCACATCAGGTTTTACTCCTAACTTATCAAACGCCGTCTTAGCTTCCAACCCAATAACCGACTGATGTAAACAGACCTGATTCAAAACAGAGCCTAGCAAATAACGACTATTAGGCAACTTAGAAGCGGCCTCAACAGCCTCAGAAATAGCACACCCGAGCGAGCCAGTTGTACCAGGATGCTCGGCGTTGATTCTGCGACCAACCTCTGTCGTCATTGATGGAGACGGCGTAACATCTCCACCATACGTGCGCATAACTTCACGCCTAAACGGCTTTTGCTCATATGAGCATTTAACCATGTATACATGACACTTAAGGCCATAAAAAGCGCTAGCCATCGAAAGCGCCGTACCCCATTGGCCAGCACCAGTTTCTGTAGTTACATCAGTAAGCCCCTGCTCTTTAGCATAGTAAGCCTGCGCTATCGCGCTATTAAGCTTATGAGAACCTGAAGTATTATTACCTTCAAACTTATAATAAATCTTTGCAGGCGTCCCAAGTGCTTTTTCCAAAAAATAGGCACGAACAAGCGGAGAAGGACGATACATTTTATAGAAGTCCAAAACTCCTTGAGGAATAGGTATTTCTCTTGTTGTGTCGTCGAGTTCTTGTTTAACACATTCTTTACAGAAAACCTTCTCTAGTTCTTCTGCTGTAACCGGCAAATGCGTCTCTGGATTAAGTAGCGGAGCAGGCTTCTCTTTCATGTCTGCTCTGAGATTGTACCACGCACGCGGCAATTCGCTCTCATCGAGATATGTCTTGTACTGTTCAGATTTCATCTGTGAAAAACCTTTTTTTAAACTTACAGGAACTCCTTGCCTGGCCCAAAGGGAGAAAGCTCTCTAAGATTAGCAATAACTCCAGGCAACTCTTTTAACACATAGTCAACATCTGCTGACGTGTTATAACGCGAAAAAGAAAACCTTACGCTACCATGCACCGCAGTAAATGGAACGCCCATCGCTCTAATAACATGACTAGGCTCAAGCGAGCCCGACGCGCAAGCACTACCAGTTGAAATCGCTATACCAAGGTCAGATAAACGATACGCAATCGCTTCGCCTTCAATATACTCAAAACTCACATTAAGCGTATTACAAAGTCGATTTTCGACATCACCATTAACTCTTACATCGGGGCAAGATTTAAGAATGCCATCTTGAAGAGCATCTCTCAATGCACCTATAGTGTCATTTTCCTCTTCCATATTGACGCGGCAAAGTTCGCAGGCCTTGGCCATACCAACAATATAAGGAACATTCTCTGTACCAGCGCGACGACCACGCTCCTGGTGTCCGCCCTTCATAAAAGAATTAAACTCAACACCCTTGCGAACATATAGCGCACCAACGCCCTTAGGCGCATGAAACTTGTGCCCGCTTATCGCTAGCATATCAACGGGAACTTTTTTCACATCTATGACGCCCTTGCCTGCCATTTGCACGGCATCAGTATGAAAGATAGCACCATGTTCCTTACAAAGCGCGGCAATTTGGGCTATTGGGAACACAGTACCTGTCTCGTTATTCGCCCACATAACAGAAACAAACTTTGGACCAGGTGTTTTAAGCTCTTGCTCTAGACTATCAATATCTAATCGCCCAAAACCATCGACGCCAATTTTTACTGTGTTGTAGCCTTTTTCTTTTAAGTACTCAACACATTGCAACACGGCAGGGTGTTCAACTTGTGTAGTAATTATCTTAAGGCTCTTACCATATTTCTCAGCTGCGGAAAATATCGCAGCATTATCTGACTCTGTTGCACAAGACGTAAAAATTATCTCATCTGGTTCAGCATTGAGAAACCGCGCAACCTCTTCACGTGATCTTTCAACACACTTGGCAATCCTACCGCCAAAAAAATGCATCGAACTAGGATTGCCGTAAAAATCGTTGAAGAAAGGAGTCATAACATCGCGCACCTCTGGTGCTACTGATGTCGTCGCATTATTATCAAGATATACTGTCTTATGCATTGTTTTGTCTTCTACACATCGCGGGCGAAACGCCGCATTATTTTAAATACGCTCCATATCGCGCTTAATAGCTTTCTTTTTAAGAGACTCTCGCTTATCATAAAGAGCTTTACCACGGCAAACGCCGAGCTCAAGTTTTACCCTGCCATGTTTGAGATACATTTTCAGCGGAACTAGAGTAAGACCCTTTGCTTCTGTCTTGCGCTTCATATCAAGAACCTCGCGAGAATGAACAAGAAGCTTGCGATTGCGCTTTGGATTATGATTGAAACGATTGCCATACTCATAGGCAGAGATATCCGCGCCGACAAGCCAAAGCTCTCCGCCCAAGACTGCGGCAAATGCTCCAGCAAGCGAAACACCTCCTCTGCGAACGCTTTTTACCTCAGTACCTACAAGGCAAATACCGCACTCGAAACTTTCGAGCACGGTATAATCATGTCTGGCTTTTCTATTTTCAGCCAGAGTTGAATTGAACTTCTTCTCGGCCAACTCAACCCTCTCAGTCAGCGTGCAAAGTGTTGATGTTCATTTCACGCATGCTCCACTTAGACTTCGCCGCCTCAGCTTTAGCTATGGCGTCAAAATCAATCTGAGCAATAAGCTTACCTTGGGCAACTTCTGCTAGAGCAATGTCGCATTTGTCGACATCAAGAGCGGTACGAGCATGCTTACGATCTTCATCTGTAAGAAGAGTATTAGGGTTGATAAGCGGTTTAGCACCATTTATCAATTCACGCTCACGCTTAGAGATGAGATTGACAAGCACAGGAACTGAAGGAATTTTCTCGTGTGCCTTCTTTAAAAGTTCGCCATTCATCTTAATTTTCCTCTGATTTCAACAATAATACACAATATTTGTTGTATTATATCAAAATTCCGCTTCTAATAATAGAGGGTATTTTCAACGAAATTCATTCCTCCCACCCCAAGATTTTTCCGCACATAATTCTCATTTTAAAAATCTTACCGTCTTTGCAGCACGCAAAAACTTCTTAAAAGAGCTCTTAAAAAGTCTAAATCTCCCCTCGAAAAAGGACAAAAAGATTTCCTGAACAACACTTCAGCTAGATGCAAACTGGTTTTGCTCAAAAAAAAACAGCTTTTCGCCCAACAAATGCCAAGATTCTAGCTTTTTTACCGAAAAAATGGGTAAAAAAGGCAAAACCGCCCTAGTAGCGATTTATTTGCCGCTGTTTTTGCTTAGGTTTCTTTGGGGTTTTTAGCTATCTCTACCCGTCATACACCCTATCGGGCGAGAGATAATGCTCTAAAACTTCGATTATTATCGAAAACGTCTCTTGCGGGAAGCCTAAAATCTCCTTCA
>JAGBZX010000016.1 GCA_017628025.1 Kiritimatiellia bacterium
AGCCCTTCATCATAACGTTTTTCTTCCGCAATCATTCCCGACCTCCTTCCTGCAACATTTGCGGAGTGCATATGCAAGGACATACATACCCTGCTTCACGACATATCCGTTGCCCACCATTCACGGGTAACAGTTTGACGCCCCAACTGCACAATATCACGAGCCGGCAATGCGGTTGCATCGCTGACAACAGTTGTCTCGACATAGACTTTCTTTTTATCCGACATTGCCTTCTCCTTTCTCTTTATGTTTCATATTGTATCATTTTTGAACCGATAATGCTATATGCGAAAATTACAATTTCTCGCATTTTTATTAAGTTATTCAAACCGCATCCAGTCAACAGAAACGCGCGCGTGCAATATGGAGCAAGCCTCGAACCAAAGTTCATTAATCTGCCCATTCCAATCTGAATTATCTTTTAGATTTATCTCGTATTCGTAAAACTCTCCATCAGCCTTGATCGGCAAACGCGCTACACAGCGCTTTTCATCGATTACAAGACCTGGGCCAATAATCGGTTTTTGCGCCGTCCCCCATTTAAGGCGCATATCAGGGTTTTTGACACCCATCAAACCTGCTTTTGCATTAGGTGTCACACGCATACGCACACGAAAAGTTTTATACTTTGCACTATCAAAGGGAATAACACGCTGGCGGATATTGTAGTTTCGGCGCGCCCTATTTACCCAAAAATTAAGCAAGCCATCTTTTACCTCTAATTCTGCGCCGCCATATGGTTGACGATACCAGCCCTCGCAAGAATTCGTAAACTCCCAACTTTGCACCGACGAACGGAAAGATGGCGAAAAATCGTATGGCCCTAAGCCAACATCCTTAGGCAAGAGATTCTTCGGCCATCCGTCATGTGGCTTCTCACAGAACGCATCGCGCAGCGCGTCGTACATACCAAATCCATATTCCTCATTTGGCTCAATGTAGCCTCCTTCCTGCCATTCATTTATCGGCATAACAATGGCGTGCTTTTTGCCATACTTATCACAGAATGCTTTCGCATTGCGACAAATTTCTGCAAACTTTTCCGGTGTTCGACCAGTAATGGTGCGTGAACGCGTAAAAGAACGTGGCCGATCATCCCAGCCAGTTGGAATAATTACCCAAAAAGGTAGAATGTCCTGCCGCGAAAGCTCATTCCAAATTCTCGGCGCCGTAGCTACTACGCTATCATAACCGAATTTATTGCGCGTATCACCTTTCTTCATCGTCTCTGGCGAAAGAGAGGGCGAATAATGCTCAATGCCATAGTGAATGGCAGCTTGGTAGCCTTGAGCTTTGCGGCGCTCGGCATATTTGCGATCAAACTTCTTAGTCCGCCACATATCAATCCAGTAAATTCCTGGCAAACCCGCTTCACGAACCATACGCTCGCTGATAGCAAATGCGCGCTTAATACCTTCGCCGCTTGCAAGCTTCTCGCCGTTTGCGGCAGCTTCCTCTATAAAGTCACGATCAATATTACTAGCATCCCAAATACATACTACAGGCTTACCTTCTATTGTATAGTATTCTGGCGTTTTAAAATAATTATCTATCCAATACTTAGTAACCGCTTTTTGGTCTTCTGTAGAGTGGGAACCTGGCTGATTGTGATTTGCGTACATCATAAACCATTTGAGATATTTGCGATATTTCGCGCGGTAATATCCTTTTAGCCAATGCTCAAGGCGGCGATAACCTTTATTCCAATACCAATCGACACAGAAACTAGTTATGCCATGCTCTACCGCCCACTTTATCTGCCAGTCAATCGCCTCGGGATTACTCTCGTCAAACCACCCTAAAAGCGGCTTACGCTCTGGGCACGTGCCAGCAATTATGTCCCACTCAGACATTTGCTCTGTGCCTGGATAATAAATTGCCGTAATTTCAACATCGCTTTTAACAGGTTTAGGTTCTGGAACATAACCCTTTGCATAACACATCAACGATAGAAGTAGAGTTGCACATAGAACTTTCATAATTTTCTCCCTAAAATCATTTAAACGCATTAAGAATCAAATCTGCAATGCGGCGCATGCCTAAATCGCCTGGATGAGCGGCAACTCCTTTATGTGAAAAAAGCCCGATTGCCTTATTTTCATTTTTACTACCAAGAAAGCCAGCATCAACATACATAGCGCCTGCCATCTTCGCAGCTTTTGCTGTACAACTTGCTTTTAGATTATTTTTCCAAAACGGCGAGCGCATTACAACGCTGGGCTTATTTGGATTTTTTGTAAAGGCATTAGCTAGAGACGCTAACATCTTTGTATAAGACACTGCGTCTTTCTTACTAAGATTAGGCACATTCTCACCAATGGCAATTACAACATAATCTGGCAAATACTCAATATCTGAAATAATTTCACTATACTCTTTAATGTCTTTTTTAAAGTTGTGCTCTAAAAGCGCAATATTTCTAATGCGAAAATCCGCTTTTTCGCCACGCTTCTTCTCAAGACCTTGAATAACGAGGTGAGCGAAATCTTTTTCACTCGACGTTGCGGCCATACCCCAATTACCATGCCATCCAAGGTTAGGCGCTGGACAATGAAGCGCAATTGAGTTGCCATAGATGAGAACTTTAAACTTCCCTGAGGATGAACGCTCTGAACAAGATAACACATTGCCAGGATTCATTTTCTCTGCGCCCATGAGTTTTGCATCACTAAACTGAGCAGAATTTTTGCTAACTTTTTCTGAGGCGCTAAGAGGTTGAATCACGAAAAAAATTGCAGCTATAAAAACGAAAAAAATATAGCAAAAGTTGCCACCATACTTCACAAGAGAAGCATATATATTTTTCATATCTTGTTTATTTACCTACGCAGAAACGCGAAAAAAGCCTATCAAGCATATCGCTTGAATATCTCGCTCCAATTACATCAGCGAGACTCTCAGCACACATGCGAACTGAATTGGCTATAACAACAGAATCAATCGCAGAAAACGCGCCGTCTAATGCGTTTTTAGCTGCCATCAACTTATCTAACACAGATACATCTGCCTTTGGCTCTATTTCACCTAGCCGCTTTGCTATAGCTGCTTTTAATTCCTCAAGCCCCTCTTTTGTAAGCGATGAGACATTAAGCCCCTCTCCTCTTGAGAGATCACATTTTGAATGTATTTTAAGCGCTCCTTCAATATCGGTATTAATAGCAAGCACTAAATCAGCGCGCTCAATTAAATTCTTAGCTCTCACCACTCCTTCTGCCTCTATTTCGTCTGACGCTTCGCGAAGGCCCGCTGTGTCAACAAGGCGTACGGGATACCCACCTATATCGAGCCATTGCTCGATAGTATCTCGCGTTGTCCCGGCTACTGGCGAAACTATCGCTCTATCTTCTCCTAATAGCGCATTCATAAGCGAACTTTTACCAGCATTGGGGGGACCTGCTAACACCACTAGCGTCCCCTCTTGCATCACTCTGCCACGCTTCAAGTTTATAATAGTTTTCTCTAGTCGCTGGCTAAGTTTTTTTAGCGCGCTATCACAAGAATGAATAAACTCATCATCTATATCGCTTTCATCTACATCTAGCGAATGCTCTAACGTCGTCGATAATGCAAGCGCCTCTTCATAAAGAGCTTTGTATTCTGCGTGCCTTTTACCACCTAAACGCTCAAGCGCATCATCTGCCGCGGCCGACGTTTTGGATTCGATTAAATCTAATACTGCCGCGGCTTTTTCGTAATCTAAACGCCCATTAAGAAATGCTCGCTGAGTAAATTCGCCGCGTCGTGCTAATCTAGCCCCAGCCTCAAATACTGCATCCAATACTCGACGCGGTGTTACACTGCCTCCATGGCACTGAAACTCAACAACATCCTCACCTGTGTACGAGTGAGGTGACTTAAAGGCAAGAACTAGCGCCTCATCAATAACTTCTCCAGTTTTTGATTTAAGCTTCGTAAAAACAAATCTACCCGCTACTGCCTGCCTTTGCGCGATAGCCTGCATAACAGAAAATGCATCTGGACCACTTACTCTAACAACAGCAACCCCCGATAAACCGGGGGCTGTTGCAAGTGCAGCTATCGTATCGCTCACGATGTTGTCACTCTCGTAGTTTTACCGTTATTAGCGGCACTTTCTGAAGAAACGCCTCATTTCCTCTGGCGTCTTGCACTGAGCAAGTTTCATATACCCATCTTCTGCTCTTAATGAACGAGAAATAAAGCTCATTAACTTAAGGTAAGGCGTTTGATCTGTATCACTAGCAAGAGTAAGAACTATAATTGAGAGAGGCGAGTTATCTATCGTTTCGTAATCTGGTATGCAACCATTTGCCGTGCCAGAATTATCAAGCACAGCCACCGCACCAGCAATGCCTCGAATCGATGAATCGCGACCATGAGGAACAGCAATTCCGTGATCTAGCCCTGTTGGCATCGATTCTTCACGCCTCAACACTGCCGCTATTGCAGCCTCTGCATTTGTAACATGGTTAGGCGCTGCCTTAGCTACCTCATTAACCATTAACCTTATCGCCTCTTCTTTTGAAGTCGCTCTAAACGCTGGCATCATAACAAAGCCCTGCATATAACGGCCAACGCCTTCGTTGCCACGCTTTACTGCTTCTACGCTCGTAAGAGCGCGCTCAATATCTTCTTTGCGAATTGGTTGCGCTACAGATCTAGCAAGATCGTTAATTTGGCTTGCAACCTCCATCCACGCAGTCATTACAATAGCCTCTTCTGAAGGCGTGCACTCAAAATAAATCTTATTTTCGTGACGTCTTATAGAAATCTCAATGGCATCAATTGCAACATTCCAAATATTATCTGCCTGCGAAAGACAAGTAACAAAGAAGCCCTCACTACGGAACTCTTGCAAAAGTTTTATCATCATAACCTCTGCAACGCCAGCGTCTGATAAACCAAACTCAACAGTGCGAGAGCCTTCATTTGAAGGACGTGACTTAATTACGCCCTTGCCCTTAATCTTGAATAATGCCACAAGCGCTGGTGGCGCAACAACAGTAGTTGCGAGTGTCATCATAATACCAATGCCAAATATCTCCTGCGAAAGGTAACCAGCAGAAAGACCAAGACCAGCAATGATAAGCGCCACTTCTCCGCGCGGCACCATTCCTGCGCCAACTCTTAAACCACCTAAAAGATTAAATCCGCAACAAAGAGTCGGCACCATACAACCAACAACCTTTGCGATAATTGCTAGGACTGTATAAATCGCGCCAAAAATAAGAACACTCTTTGAGCATAATGCCGAAATATCGACCATCATACCCATTACACAGAAAAATATCGGCACAAGGAATGTATAAACTGGCGTAAGTGTTTCTTGTACCATGTGTTTAATATCAGTGCGAGAGAGAGCTAATCCCATCACATACGCACCAATAATCATCGCCAATCCCATGCTTTCAAAGAACCCTGCAAGAATAAGAGACAACCCAAATGCCATCGTCGCAATTACAGAAGGCGACCTAAAAGCAGACTTGAGGAATTGAGCTATGCGACGAGCAGCAAGAATACCGATTATCGTTGCACCGAGCCAAACGCCAAATGACTTCGCTGCAACAAAGCCGATATGGCCCCAATCCATACCCGCTGCTGCCGCGCCAGATTTTGCAGCAGCAAGATTTGCCGCGATAATGCCATTACCAATAGCTAGAACGACTAAACCAAGTACATCGTCAATAACGGCACCAGCCATAATCGTCGTACCTTCTTCAGAATCAAGCTTCTTTCGTTCTGAAAGAATACGAGCTGTAATACCAACTGATGTGGCTGTCGACATTATACCCATATAAAGCGCCGCAGGATCAGTCATAGCTTGCGAAAGCGGCATCTTTGATAAGTATGCGAATCGCTCAAAGAAATCTGGCAACAAATATACTGCGCAAAGGTCACCAAAAATAAACGAAACAACTACACCACCCACACCAACTAGCGTGCCTACAAACGAATACCTAAGGAACATTTTAAGATTCGTCTCAAGCCCTGAAAGGAATAGGAGGATAATTGACGCTAGTGTCGCTATGCCGTATAACGCAGGACTCGTAGCATCAAAAACTGTCCCACCACCAGCGACTGTTCCAAAAAGCGACTTTGACGCCTCAGTAACAGCGTTCATCTCCTTTAACGCCGCGCCATGGAAAAGACCATACTTAAACATACCTTCACCAAAGCCAAGCCCACCAAGAGCCCAAGGACCAATAACAATACCAGCTGCTAGTTCACCAAGAATAGAGGGCATCTTAAGCATCGTAGCTATCGCCCCACCTAGGCGAGCTGCAAAAATTATGACGCCAATCTGAAGGACGAGAAACATCATCTCCTCAACGCGAGAATGCCCAAAATTTGGATATGCCGGACCTGCCGAGCCATGTGATGCAAAAAGTACGGTCGCCGCCATAGCAACCGCCGCGAGGAGTATGTATCTAATCTTTTTCATTTTTAAGTTATAGTTTTAGTTAAAATTATTTTTCAGGCATTAACTTCTCTCGTATGCGTTGGAAAAGCGCATAGAGCGGAGGCACAAAAACAATGCCAATTATAGTTGCCACTAACATGCCTGAGAAAGTAGTTACACCAATAGCTCTCATCGAGCCTGCACCTGCACCTGAAGCAAACACAAGCGGAAGAACGCCAATAATAAAGCTCCATGCTGTCATAAGCACCGCTCTATAACGCAAGTCTGCCCCTCTGTGAGCTGCCTCTTCGATAGTCTTACCATTTTCGCGTTCTTGCTTCGAGAATTCAACCATCAAAATAGCATTCTTCGCAGAAAGCGCGATTAGCATTAAGCAGCCTAACTGAGCATACACCGAGAGAGGTAGCCCAATAAGCCAAAGCCCAAAGAGCGCGCCTGCTACAGCAAAAATTACAGAAAGCATTACAGAAATCGGGATTGTCCAGCTTTCATATTGTGCAACAAGGAACAAGTACGCAAAGAGCAACGAGGCAAGCATGAACCAAAGAACTTGCCCTTCATTTTCAAGCTCTTGCAACTGCACAGGCCCCCACTCAACAACAAAGTCGCGAGACTTAGGCGTACTTAAAATAAGATCCATTATTTGAGAAGAGCTAACATCTTTTGCTGGAGTTACGTCAACCCAAGCGGCAAGCATCTTGTTGTAGCTCATCGTTTCGCGAGTTCCGCCAACATACTCAACGGTACCTAACGAAGAAAGCGGCACGGAACTGCCATTGGAGGTAGGAATGTGCACGGCAAGAATATCGTCTATACCGCCACGGAAATCATTGTCGTTTTGAAGCTTAACTTGATAAACGCCGCCTTTAATATTAAAGTCGTTAACATAATAGGAGGCTAGTTTATTTTGTAATGTCGAGAATACCATCTTAGGTGTAACACCTAAAAGCTCTGCCTTTGGTCGATCTAACTTAAGCTCAAGCTGCGGAGTTGAACAAGTAAAACCATGCACAACGGCCTTTACTAGCGAGTTTGTTCTTAGGCGACCAGTAAAATCCTCAACTGCTTCAAGAAGTTCTTCTGGAGTACACCCCGAAACAGAGCAGAAGTTAAACCCTACGCCAGAAGAGCCACCTAGGCCTCGTATGGACGCAGGCTGCGAGAAGACGAACTGAGCGGCATGAATGTCAGAAACCTTTTCTTTAACCTTATCCATTATGTAGTCAATTTGAGTCTCGGGAGTTTTACGCTTATCCCAATGCTCAAGACGGATAAGACCGCCACAGAGGTTTTCGCCAGAGCCCCACATACTATTAGAGCCGCATCTAGATGAAACTGACATAATGCCAGGAATGGTTTTCATGCGCTCATGAAACTCATCTGCAACTGCGATTGAGCGCTCAAGCGATTGACCTTCAGAAAGTCTAGCATACCACAAGATATAGCCGCGGTCTTCCTTAGGCAGAAACGCCGTTGGCAACTTGCCTGCTAGCCACCATGCACAAACGCCACTTACAACAAGAAGGAGTAGCGAAACAATGCCGTGACGGACAAAGAAACGGACAAACTTCAAATAACCACCGCGGAATTTATCTAGCGTCCAGTTAAACGGTAAGAATATCTTGGGCGCATGATCTTTTGGTGGCTTAAGCATATACGCGCAAAGAACAGGCGACAACACAAGTGCTACAACAGTTGATAAGCAAAGCGCAACACACATCGTCACTGCAAACTGAGCGTACATCATGCCAACCATGCCAGAATAGAATACTAGCGGCAAATAACACGCTAATGTTACTAGGGTAGTAGCGATGACCGCGCCAGTAATCTGATCCATTGATTTTATCGCGGCCTCTTTTGGTGAAAGCCCCTCGCGCTCCATAAGCGCTTGAGTGTTTTCGACTACGACAATTGCGTCGTCAACGAGCGAGCCAATTACTAGAATTAGGCCGAACATCGACAACACGTTAATCGTATAGCCAAACATATAAAGGAACGCAAAGGTACCTAAAAGTGAAATAGGAATAGCGATAGCAGGAACGAATGTTGCTCGCCAATCTTGCAGGAAGAGATATGTAATTAAAACGACGAGTATTAACGCAACTATAAGAGTATAAAACGTCTCTTTCAAGAAGATTAATGTAAAGGCCGTCGTGTCATCAGCTAGCTCACAAACTACGCCATCTGGCATGCGATCAAGCCACTTCTCAACCTCTTTTTTAACGCGAGCGGCAGTTAAAACAGCATTTGCGTCAGGAGCTTTATAAACTTCTAGATAAACGGTAGGATTATCATTAAAACGGCTGCGTGTTGTATACCCTTTACAGCCAAGCTCAACACGGGCAATATCTTTTACGAGAATCTGCGCACCTGTTTCTGGATTTGTGCGCACTACGATATTTTCAAATTCTTCCTTTGAAGTAAGACGACCCTTAACATTGAGCTTATATGTAAGGTACTTATTAGCATATTCACCACCGACAGTACCAGCGGCAGCCTGAATATTCTGCGATTGAATAGCCTCTTTAACCTCTGAAATAGAAACATTCAAAGCCGATAGGCGAATGGGGTCAAACCAAATACGCATAGCGTATGTACGGCCCGACGCACTTACCTGACCGACACCGTCAACGCGCGCCAACGCGTCAGCAACGTTCTTTTCAACGAAATTCGAAAGCTCCATGATGTCCATCTCTCGACCATCGGTCATAAAGCAGTACATCACCATACGGTCTTCTGGACGCTTCCACACGCTTATGCCGTTTTGAGTTACTTCAGACGGCAATCTTGGTTCAGCTCTCTTCACAGCGTTCTGAACATTCATAAGCGCGATATTCGAAGGAGTTCCCGGGCGGAATGTGCAATAACAGTTATATGAGCCCTTGCTACTGCAATTAGATTTATAATACCAAAGATCTTCAACGCTATTAATTTGATCTTCAATAATAGTAGCTACTGAATCAGACAAATCTGTCGTGCCTGCACCAGTATAAGAACACGACACGGTAATTGTAACTGGCGTAATATTCGGGTATTCCGAAACTGCCATACGATTGAGACAAATCGCGCCGCAGAGAGCGATAATAATCGACACCACCCATGCGACGCGAGGTCTCTCGATGAAGATACGTGAGAGAGATTTCATTTTGTCTTGGCTTCCTCAATAATTTCGCCGCGCTTTACACGGTGCGCCCCGTCAGCGACTATACGTTCGCCAATTTCAAGCCCCTTTTCGATGAAAAGCCAATCGCCGACTAAATCGCCACGAGCGATTGAACGGCGTTGTGCACGATTTTCAGCATCAAGCACATATACATAAGGGCCTTGAGTATCTTGAAGAACTGCCTGAGGAGGTATCGCTGGGCGCTTTTTACCCTTCTTTGAAGAAACATTTACAGAAACAACGCCGCCCGGAACAAGAATACCGTTAGCGTTTTCAAACTTTGCTACCAACATAAGAGTATCTGTTAACTCGTCAGATTGGTTTTCCGTATACTCTAGCTCGCCATTGCCTTCATAAATTGTGCCGTTTGCTAGGCGGAGCGAAATCTCAATGTCGGATTTGTCCATTTCGCCGCCAGGAGTCTTAAAATCAAGAAGCTCGCGGTTAGAAACAGAAAATGTCGCGCGCACAGGATCAAACTGAACGATACTTACAAGTGAAAGCTCACCGGCCGTTACATAGTTACCCTTTGTCTTAGCAGTAGATCCGATTTTACCAGAAATAGGCGCTCTAATCGTACAATGCGCTAAATCATCTTCTGCTGAAAGAAGTTCTGCTTTCGCCGCGGCAAATGCCGCGCGCGATGAGTCACGCTGAGAAAGAGCGTTATCTACAGCATCTAGAGAAACTGCTCTCGTTTCCAAAAGTCGCTTATGACGCTCATATGAGCGTTCAGCATATGCAACATTGGCTCGCATTTCAACGACTCTAGCTTCGGCGTTTTTAACAGCTGCTTCGTACTTAACTGGGTCTAATCGATATAAAATATCGCCTTCCTTGACAGTTTGCCCATTTTCAAAGCAAACCTCTATAATTTCACCAGTTACCTGGGGCTTAACTTCAACCTTTGCGATAGTAGTTAATTTACCAGGATATGTAGCTTTAAGAACATCCACCTGCTCTGAAACCTTCGCGACAGGTAGAACTAACGCCAATACTAGAGAACCTATCATGCAGAACCTTTCTTCCTTTTTTTCGTATTATACCACAAAAAATTCTTATTCAACGCAATAACGAGCAATTTTGGCTAAAAAATCTGTTATTTTTAGACAAACTGCTATGGTAGCGCCACTTCAATCATCTTTTCGCCCGAATTTACTGGAATTTTGAACTTCATCCCTGCCGCCTCTGGCTGTGGATTCTTTTCCCATTTTGCCCAGCCATCAGCCGTTGGCTTAATACCAGCAATCTCACGAGCAAAGAAAAACGATGGTGACGCACTCCAGGCATGACATAAACTCTTGGCAAATGGTCGTTTATAAAAGACATACTTCTCGTCGCCCTTTTCCTTAGCACTCCACCCTTCCCAGAATGTAGTAGCTCCATCATCTAGCATGCCGCCCCAAGTGCGGCGAACATTCTCCATTGCTACATTTGCCAACCCACACTTTACTAGCGCGGCATTTTGCCAATATGCGCAATAGGGAGTTCCTACTTCTGGCATCTCTTTTCCTGCTAGCGCCTTGCCGATAGTTTTGTATTCTTCTTTTTCTGCTACACCAAACTCAATGGCATAAAAGTTAGCATACCGAAGAGGGCCAAAAAGACCAGTTTTTTCATCTAACCAGCGCTTGCGAGCCATTTTCTTTACGTTTTCTGCGCGTGCTGCCCAACGAGCAGCATCTTCATGCGCGCCAACACGCTTTGCTAGACGCACACCAGCGTCAAGCGCGCCTTTATATACCATATTGATAGATGCAATCGTTCCATCCCCAATATTAGCACGCACTTCAGGCGTCCAATCCACAAATGGGTTACTATTGTAATTAAAGCGATCGTTAAAAATCAAGCCATCGCCATCTGCGCGCTTTGCAAACATTTCTAGGCGGCACTTAATGGATGGGTATTGAGTCTTTAAAAATTCAATATCAGCAAAGTAAAGTTGATACAAATCATGTGAGATTATAAGCCAAAGCGAATAGTCTTGAAGTCCATTGACATCGCTAACCGTCGGTTTAAACGCCTCGAGAACGGCTAAAGAACGGCGCACGACAGCACCGTCCCCGTAAATATAGGCAGCCGCCATGAGACTTACAGACAAATCGCCTGCCCAAGGCAACCTGTCACGCTTGACTCCGTCTATAAGAAAATGCCTTGAACAAAGTTGCATAGTACGCGCAGAAGCATGCCAGATATCGACAAGCTTTTTCTCTGGACAGTCAAATGAACCTCGTAGCACTACGCTTCTGTCTATGTTTTCATAAAAGCGGACATCGGCCACTTCGTTCTCAAAGCGAAAATATCTGAGCGCCAAAGGAATAACGCTACGCCAATGCCCTTTTGATATTTCTACCATTTCTGTTGTTTGCTCAAAATGCCTAGGGTCACTAGAACGCATTTCAGCAATTGATTCGCCAACAAAAAGTATAGGCTTTGTGGCACATCTAGCCTCAATGTAGCCAACAGTTTCTATTGTGGTATCGTAATAGTCGCCATTTTTTACTACAGCCTTCTCTTCAATTGGCAGCTCTGATAGTTCCCACTTCATCTCTTCCTTAGTGGGTTTATAAAACTCCCCAGGATAACCGACCTTCATTTTCGCAGTCTTAACGTCGTCGCACATTTTAACTAAGCGAACGACCTGCGTAATAGTAAATGGATCTAACGAGCCATCATACTCAGGGAAGGAAAATGCACAAAAAGCAGATGAACAGACAGTAGCAAATAATATTGTTTTTTTCATAGTGTTAAAATAATATCAAAACACATTAAGTTTTTCAAGCATTTCATACACTTTTGAAAGGCAGGACCTCGGACCGGCGACATTCAGCCGCCATCTTCACTTAACGAGTTAAAACAGGGTCGAACGAGGAAAGTCGGACTAACCGATTGCGCATAGGCCTAACTACGTTGATATTGATAATTGGCATTGGCAACACTGGATACTGGCAACATTTTTTATTAAAATGAGAATTATGTGCGGAAAAATCTTATGAATTCTTCAACTCTAGATATTCTCCACTTCCTTACTTCACATTGAAGTTGTCGTAAAAGACCTCAGCTCTTTCGTTAATATTACGCAAATGACGCGCAACTTTACGAAACTCTGAAAGAAGTTTGAGATATAGCAACCCAACTTGCGGCTTGCATTCACCATTGTTGATTCGCGCAATATGCTCTGTTTCAACCGATGTCATAAACTGAGTCAACTCTTCATACATTTCCATCGTCGTCCTACGTAAAATGGGCGTGCTTTGCGTCAACATCTCCGCTGATGCCGACGCCATTTCAGCTAGCTTTTCATGCAGCGTATCAAATTCCTTTTCTGCCCTCTCGCTAAACCTTAGACCATCTTCCTCAAGTTTCTGGAAAATCTTATTTATAGCTACCGCATGGTCACCTATGCGTTCAACATCGTTTGTGCAATGAAGCAACAATGGAATTTGCGTAGCTTCACGATCATTTAGCTTACGCTCCATAAGCTGCCAAAGATAATCTGTAATGTTTTTCTGGCGTTCATCAATATCAGCCTCGCGTTTCTCTATCTGACGAATAAATGCCTGATTTTTCTCGTCGTTGTGGTTATAAAGATTAATAGCAGAGTTGACCATCTTCCACGCCTTCTGAAGCATTCTACGGAGAGCGTATGCCGTCTGCGTCAATGCAATTGGAGGAGTATCAAGAAGATGTGGCTCAAGATATTGATACTTAATCTTGCCACTCGTTATTGGAATGATTTTCTCACATGCCTTTGCTAAAAGCGGAATAAATGGCAATAAAATTAACGTTGTAAAGACATTAAATACTGTATGAGCATTAGCGATCTGACGCGGCAAATCACCGTTAAAGGATAACTTTTTAATTAAAGCGAAAAATGCAGGCTCCGCACCCCACTTAACAAGAAAAGTTAACATCACGATAGCTACACCAATAACATTAAATAGCGTATGAGCTAAGGCTGCTTGCTTAGCTACTCTATTAGCAGTAATAGCCGCTAATTGCGCAGTAACTGTCGTTCCGATATTTGAGCCTAACACAAGAACTACTGCAGTATAAAGGTCTAATAAACCGCTAGCACCCAATGCTATCACTATACCTGAACAGGCTGAACTACTTTGAATTATCATCGTAGCAAGAACACCAATAAGAAGCGCACCTAAAAGAGAACCTATCGGAATATATCCATTTACTGGCGAGCATTGGAACGTAAGAAACGCCTGCTTAAAGGAATCAAGCTGAGCCAACTGCTTAAGTTCAGTGCTCATAATCTCCATACCAAGGAAGATAAAGCCTAAGCCAATAACCGTCTCGCTCCAATTTGCTATTTTTTGCTGCTTTACAAAGCTAAGAAGCAACCCCAAGATAATTGACGGCATAATAATCCAAGAAATATCAAAGGCTACTATCTGCGCGGTTATCGTAGTTCCGACATTCGCACCAAATATCAACCCCATTGCTTGAACTAGCGAAAGCAGACCAGCGTTCACAAAGCCAATGACCATCACTGTACTAGCACTTGACGATTGTATCACACAAGTAACAACCGCACCTGAAAGAGCAGCTACTAGTGGATTAGAAGAGAAAATGCGCAAAATACTGCGCATTTTCTCACCTGCAACTTGATGAAGACCATCGCTCATCATCTTCATACCTAAGATGAATATCGCTAAACCACCGAACACCTGCAAGAATGTTTCTACCATCTTTCTCCTTTAATTTTTAGCAAAAGCATATCTATGAATCTCGTGCGTAAAGCGGCAACGAAATATTAAAATAGACTGTGAATTAGATATACTCGTCATTTCGGTTGACAAGTATATCAAATTTACAGTCGTGGAAACAATTCTTTTTTAACTTAAAATAAGCCCGTCATTACCGTCGCTAGCACTAGCCTTTATCACCGCTCCTGGTGGATATAAGCCTTTAATTATTGCCTTTGCTACTGGGTTCTCAAGATCACGCTGGATCGCCCTTTTAACAGGTCTCGCCCCATATGCGGGGTCATAACCGTGAGCAGAAAGAACATCTATAGCCGAGTTATCAACTTCAAGCTGAAGCCCCTGCTCAAGTAAACGAGCGGTAAATTCCTTAAGCTGAAGGCGAACAATTTCGTTAATTTGCTCTTTAGTAAGCTCATCAAATTGCAATATTTCATCAATTCTATTAAGAAACTCCGGTCTAAAGAGCGACTTAAGCGAATCGTATGGCGCATTTGATGTCATTATAATGACAGTATTTTTAAAAGATACAGTTCGACCGTGACTATCTGTAAGTCTACCATCGTCCATAACTTGCAAGAGCAAATTAAAAACATCCGGGTGCGCCTTTTCTATCTCGTCAAGTAACACTACAGAAAATTGCTTTCTGCGAACTGCCTCTGTTAATTGCCCGCCCTCTTCAAAGCCAACATATCCTGGGGGAGCGCCAACTAGACGAGATACAGCAAACTTCTCCATGTATTCTGACATATCCAACCGAACCATCGCATTTTCATCATCAAAAAGCTCTGCTGCTAGAGCTTTTGCAAGCTCTGTCGTACCAACACCTGTTGGGCCAAGAAACAAAAAAGCTCCTATTGGACGCTTTGGGTTATTAACACCAGAGCGAGACCTTATCACCGCATCAGAAACTGCGTCTACTGCCTTGTCTTGTCCAATAACACGCTCATGAAGAATATCTGCAAGACGAGCTAGTTTTTCACGTTCTCCTTCAAGAAGCTTACTAACGGGAATTCCGCTCCATCTTGAAACGACCTTTGCTATTTCATCGGCAGTTACTTCTTCTCTCAGGAGCGCATTCTCACTGTTTTTGGCCAATTCCTCCTCATGCTCTTTAAGCTGCTTTTCATACTCTGGAATTATGCCATACTTGTAACGAGATGCTGTCTCATTATCTCCCCTAGTAAGAGCGACCTCATAAGTATTTCTCGCTTCATCAAGCTTTGTGCGAACCTTTCGCACATCATCAAGCGCAGCTTTCTCCTTTTTCCATTGCCGAGTCATCACATCACACCGCGCTTTTAATTGAGAAAGTTCAGCTCTCAATTCTTCAAGCCGTTTTTTAGAGGCATCATCCTTTTCTTTTTTCAAAGCAATCTCTTCTATTTCAAGACGGCGCACATGGCGAGAAATTTCATCTATTTCTTGTGGACATGAATCCATCTCTGTACGAATACGAGCGCAAGCCTCATCAAGAAGATCTATCGCCTTGTCTGGTAAAAACCTATCTTGAATATATCTCGAAGAAAGCGAAACTGCACTTACTATTGCTTCATCACGAATATGCACATTATGATACTTCTCAAAGCGCTCCTTTATGCCGCGAAGAATCGAAATAGCATCTTCCTCACACGGTGCATCAACCTGCACAGGTTGGAAACGCCTTTCCAAAGCAGCGTCTTTCTCCATGTATTTGCGATACTCGTCAAGCGTTGTCGCGCCTACACAATGAAGTTCTCCGCGCGCTAGCATAGGCTTTAACATGTTACCAGCATCAGAAGAGCCTTCTGTCTTACCTGCTCCGACAATCGTATGAATTTCATCTATAAAAAGAATAATCCGACCTTCTGATTCTTTTATCTTTTTTAGCACTCCCTTGAGGCGCTCTTCAAATTGACCCCTATAACTAGCTCCTGCCATTAAACTAGTCATATCAAGAGAAAAAACCATCCTGTCCTTTATTCCATCAGGAACATCACCACGAACAATGCGTTGTGCCAACCCTTCAACAATAGCAGTTTTACCAACGCCTGGTTCACCAATTAAAACAGGGTTATTCTTAGTTTTCCTCGAAAGAATACGTATGACATCTCGTATCTCGCTATCTCTACCAATAACTGGGTCAAGCTTCCCAGAGCGAGCAAGTTCCGTTAAATCGCTACCATATTTCTCAAGGCAGTTTTCTTCTTCAGGCTGTCTATATGTCGCGTTCATAATTCCTCCTTGTTTTCACTTTTATTGTAGCAATATCTATGCCACAATAAAAAACGCGACATTTTAAAACTTAAACTGCGACATCTCGTCGCAAAATAGCGACAATGTGCGACATCAATTTGTCGCATCTTTTATTCACAAAGAGGAGCTTCTTGCCAAGCCAGAAGAAGTTCTTGTGAATTTTTAGCATCTGCTACTGCGCTTTGAACGCCATCAATCTCTGCTAGAAGATCTATTGCATCGGCAAAAGAAGCTTCTTTATTTCTGAAAAAAGAAATCGAAAACGAGAACATCACCAATAATGAGGCCGCTACTAATGATATTTTTACAAATCTTACTATCTGCAAAGAACGCTTTGCATTACGAGCCTTAAGCTCAATACTCGCTAGTGCTTCAGGAGAAAGAGTAATACCCTCTTCAAGAGAACGTTTTATTGCCACATTGAAAATCTCGTCCATATTAACTCTCCTTTAAAAATTTCTTCAGTTTTATCGTAGCGTTTCGCATTCGCGTTAATACTGTGCCTAATGGAAGCGAAAGTTCAGCAGCTATTTCCTTAAACGAAAGTTCTCCCTCTACACGCATCAAAACGATTTCTCTCTCATGTATTTCTAGAGCATCAATCGCCCTTTTAACATCAACTCGACTTGAGGACACTTCATAAGCCTGCGCAGGATCGGCCTCTAAAGATGGATATTCACAACTCTCCTCTTCAGACATATCTTGATACCTGCCTTTTCTTCTTAGCATGTCAATAGCCACCGAACGAGCAATTTTCGTTAGATATGCTTTAACTGATCCACCATTATAAGAGGAGCTTGACTTAATTACACGCAACCAAACATTCTGAAAAGCATCATCTGCGTCATGGTCTGAGCGCAACATCCCCCGCAGGAACGCCAACATCCATACCGCATTAGACGATACTAGCGCCGAGAGGGACTCAACCCTGCCTCGGCGCGAATAATCCGCCAGAAGATTTTCTTCTATACCCATTTGGGTGCGGAGATATACATATTAGCCTGCGTCTCTAGGACCACGCTGCTTACCAGGCCTATCGCCACCTTCACGCCTTCTTTCGCCACCTTCACGCCTATTGAAGCCGCCCATTCTCTGCTGAATAAGACCAAGCGCCTTGGTAATCTGCTCAGGAGTAAGAAGCGACTTTACTGCGATAACGCGGCGAGTCTGATCCTTTGCCATCTGCTTGCGGATTTCCCAAACTTCATCAATAGCAGCCATAACTGCAGTCTCGTCAATTGTTGCAGCCTTAAGGAGTTCTGCCTGCTTCTTCATGCCTTCCATAAGGCGCTTCTGAGTAGCACGACCTTCAGCCCTATCACCCATGATTTCAGCGATTTTTGCTTTCTGCTCATCAGAAAGACCGAGCTCGCCAGAAATACGTGGGTTCATAACGGCTCTGACGATAGGATCAAAACCAGTGTTACGCTGCTCCATCATAAACTGACCTGGGCGGCGACCCTGCCTACGACCCTCAGCACGCCCTTCGGCTGGAGCATCAGCAAATACTGAAAGAGCGGCCATCGCCGCGGCAACAATCATTAACTTCTTCATACTTCTCCTTGTTATTTTAAAACGGCACCATGCCGCTCTAAATATAAAGACGCACACAAAGGCAAATTTATTTTAATTTTTTTTTGCCTAAATTTATAGCTGCCGCTGCCCTAGCAAGAAAATGCCAATATTTTGCCAAAACAGGCAATGTAGCCAAACAGCAAAGAACATCTGCTACAGGCATCGCCATCCAAATCGCAAAAGACTTATCCTCTAAAAAATAAGGCAAGAACCAAATTAATGGCAACATCACCCCGCCTTGGCGTAACATCGATAAAGTTATAGCTACAATGGGCTTACCTATAGATTGGAAAAAAGTCGTTGCTAAAACATTAACAGAGATACACCATAGCATAGAATTTGAAAGTGCTAAATCACTTGCCGCAAGTTTTATAAGACTAACTTCACTTGAGGATATAAATAATTTTGCCAGTATCGTGGGGAAAGGAGGAATTACTTGCACTGCAAATGCTACAACGCATAACACACCAGTCACCGCAAATCCTGTTTTAAGCACTCCCAACACGCGGCTGTAATTCCTAGCTCCCCAATTAAAACCAAATATAGGCTGCAATCCTTGTTGGCAACCAAGTATTGGCATTAATACAAATATGAGCGAAGCATGAAAAACTCCTAAAGAAGCAATCTGTGCTGTTCTAGCAGAAGGGTCAGAAATCCATCTTGTGAAGGCTAACTGCAACGAAACCACTATCAAAGAGCTCATAAGCTGCTGAAGAAAAGGCGCAAAACCTATCGCCGCTGGTCTAAAAAGCATTCCGCGGTGAAACTTAATATTTGACAGTTTTAATTTGACCGTGCTTTTACCAGATAAATAATACTTAAATGCCCAAAGACAGCTGGCAAACATTGCAATATTAGTTGCCCATGCCGCGCCCTTAATCCCCATATCAAAACCAAAAATAAACAACGCATCAAGAACTATATTAAGCGAAAAACCAATAATCATGCAAATCATTGACTCAATTGCCGCGCCTTCAGCTCGTTGCATAGCAGAAAGTCCAAATGCGAGATGAGAAAAGAGATGAGAGAAGACAACTGTCTTTAAATATACTTCGGCACATTCCAACGCGCCGCTAGTTACTTTATCTGCGCCACACCACTCTAAAACCGTATCAGCATTAAAAAAAACAAGCGGCGGTAAAATGCAAAAGAATGCTAGCTTATAAGATATTAACTGGCCTAGTAGTCTACCACATGCAGTAAAGTTTTTTTCGCCTAAACGAATCGAAAGAACTGCCGAATGCCCTGCGCCAATAAAAACACCAAAGGCACTAAAAAACATAACTATCGGCATTACTAAAGTAAGTCCTGCCATCGCATCAACACCACAACTTTGACCAATAAATATACGGTCAACTACAGAATAAAGCGCATTGAGCGTCATAGCCACCAATGCTGGCCATGAATACTTGAAAAGCAGTCTACCTAGACTCGACTTTGCAAGCTCTTCTGTTTTAGAATATGATTGCGACATCCGGCAGAGCGGCACGTATGCGAGCCATCTCCTCGGCATCTTCACCCAGTGGCGTATCGCCAAGCTGTAATGACTTCAATGAAGACCAAGCAGAAATATCCGCAGGTAACTTCTTGATGGCTGTAAAGTTAAAAGAGAGGTTCTCGAGTCCACGTTTTGAAGCAAGCCATTCTGGCACTTCATTTATTGGATTACCTGAAAGCTCAATATCCGTTAGAGAGGGCAGGTCTTTCAGCGTCTCTGGAACAGCCGTAAAATTATTATTTTTTAGATAGATGCGCCTTAATTCAACAAGTGCCTTTAAGTCAGGTAATGATGAAAGCTTATTTGAATTAAGGCGCAACCATTTGAGCTTTGTTAAATTGTTGATACCATCAACATTTTCAAGCTTATTACGATCAAGATTGAGATACACCGCTAAACGATTTACCTCTGGTAGTTTAGTAAGCTCCTTATCTGATAAATAAACATAGGAGGCGGCAGGAACCGTCTTATATGCTGGCTCCGGCTCATTAAAACAACCAGTTAGCGCACAAATAGTGCAAGCAATCGTTACTAGCGGTGCAAATCGCATCTTTTTAAGTGCAAATCGTTATTATTGAGCTGCCGCAGCGATAATGCCAGCAAAATCTTCAGCCTTAAGAGCTGCGCCACCAATAAGACCGCCGTCAATATCCTTCTTAGCAAGAAGCTCTGCTGCATTAGATGGCTTCATTGAACCACCATACTGAATGCGAACTGTTTCTGCAGTTTCTGAGCCAAAGAGCTCGACAAGAATCGCGCGGATAAGAGCGTGGACTTCTTGAGCTTGGTCAGGCGTAGCAGTCTTACCAGTACCGATTGCCCAAACTGGTTCATAAGCGATAACGAGCTTCTCGCAATCAGCAACTGTGTAGTCCTTAAGGCCAAGCTTCATCTGACGATCAATGACCTCATTGAGTTTGCCAGCTTCGCGCTCTTCAAGAGTTTCGCCAACGCAAACGATAGCGGTAAGGCCAGCTGCGATAGCGGCGCGTGAACGAAGGTTTACAGTCTCATCTGTCTCACCAAAATACTGACGACGCTCGCTATGACCAATAATAACATACTTTGCGCCTGCATCGAGAAGCATGCCAGTTGAAATCTCACCAGTGTACGCACCAGATGCTTTCCAGTGGCAGTTCTCCGCACCAATCTCAACAGCCGTACCCTTAGCTGCATTAACAGCAGCAGGAACGTCAATTGCAGGCGTGCAGCAAACGATATCAACCTTGCCAGCATAATCCTTAGTAGCCTCTGCAACTGCCTTAACAAGGGCTTCAGTCTCAGAGGGAAGAATATTCATTTTCCAGTTACCAGCTATTATTTTCTTTCTCATTTTAGTTCTCCTTATTTTTAAACCTACGATATTTTACACCAGCAGACTTGAACATCGCCTTTACAGTTGATAGAAACGCGCTATAGTCTCCGTCATAAACAACTTCAGTTATGCCTGAATTTATTATGAGCTTTGCGCACGTAAGGCAAGGCGATAGTGTGATGTAAATCGTTGCACCATCAATAGACACGCCATGAAGAGCAGCCTGACAAATCGCATTTTGCTCAGCATGAGTACAAAGGCACTCGTCTAGCCCTTTTCCGCTTGGTGTTTTACCAGCACATCTGGGGCAACCTCCTTCAAAACAGTTTTTAACTCCATGAGGTGTGCCGTTATAACCAGCTGAGAGAATGTGATTTCTATTCATGATAACAGCACCAACCTTGCGCCGCGAACAATTCGAGCGCTTAGCAACCACATGTGCTATTTCCATGAAATATTCGTCCCAAGATGGGCGGGTATCTTTTTTCTTTGACATTTAATAAGTAGTATATCAAAAAAGCATTATAAAAAGCAAAAGGAGACGCAACTTTATTAAGTAGCGCCTCCTCATTGTTCTTCAATTTGGATGAAAGAGAAAACATAAACATCTGTGTTGAAACCTATAATAAATTTCTCCTTAGAAAGGAGGTGATCCAACCGCTGGTTCCCCAACGGTTACCTTGTTACGACTTCATCCCAATCACCACCCACACCTTAGGCGGACAAATGCCCGACTTCG